>RDYC01000267.1 GCA_004293295.1 Bacteroidota bacterium | reverse complement strand
AGTGGCACCAATGGAGAGTTATTTATCATTATTATTTCGGGTACTGAAGCTGTTTTTTTAGATGGACAGAAACTTGCTCGTGGTGAACAGAATGATTACGTGATAGATTACAACACCGGAGAGATTACGTTTATGCCTAAAAGACCCATTACCCAATATAGTAGAATTGTGGTGGAGTTTCAGTTTGCAGATAGAAATTATGCGCGCTCCGTGTTTCATGTAAACACCGATTACGAAAGCAAACAATACAACATCCGTTTTAACTACTTTACCGAACAAGACAACAAAAACCAACCTTTTTTACAAACCTTAACCGACAGCAGTAAAAAAATACTAGCCGCTGTAGGAGACAATATCTCAAATGCCGTAATCAGCAGTGCAACCGCCACAACTTTCGACCCTAAAAAAATATTGTATAAAAAAATTGATACCCTTGGCTATAGTGGTGTTTTTGTGCACGCACCACTACAATTAACTGATAGTATTTTTTATGATGTACGCTTTAGCCTAGTAGGCACAGGAAAAGGTAACTATAAACAAAGTCTTTCAGGCGCAAATGGCCGTGTATTTAGTTGGGTGGAGCCACAAAATGGCATTCCCCAAGGAGATTACGAGCCGGTTACACAACTCATTAGCCCGAAACGCAATCAAATGATTACCATTGGTACAGAAATTACGGCAATAAAAAACACCACCATTTCCCTCGAAGTTGCCAATACTTTTACGGATAAAAACACTTTTTCGAACTTGGATAAAAAAAACGATGCCGGTTATGGCTTTAAAACAAACATTACCAACGCCACGCATTTGTTTACAGTGAAAAATGATACACGCTGGGTATTAAAAACCGTGGCTTCCTATGAATTTGTTGACCAACAATTCCGCTTTATTGAACGTTATCGTAATGTAGAGTTTGACCGAACTTGGAACAGGCTTATTGTTAACCAAAACCAACCCGCTGACACCGGATTTGAAGAACACATCACCACATTACGTGCAAGTGTGGACAATAACCGAGCATCAACGTTTTATTACCAACTTGGCTTATACAATAAAAAAACTCAATTTAATGGAACCCAACATACTGCCGGTATGCATTTGCTTAAAGGCAACAACAACTTAACAGCTGAAATAGAAAAACTCAGTACTTCAAACAAATTAATGACCGCACAAAACAGCGATGTAACACGCTATAAAATAGAGTACAACAGGAATTTCTGGAAATTGGTTACAGGTATTAAAAATGAGCGAGAGCGCAGCTATTTCACTTCCCAAAACGATTCCTTGTTATCAGGCAGCTACGGGTATGATCAATATGGTATTTTTATCAGAAACATGGACTCAAACAACTTACGTTACCGACTTGAGTATACCAATAGAATTGATTTTTTGCCAAAAAACAGTGAGTTAACCCAATCAACCGTAGGACAGAATGTACAGGCCGGTATGGATGTGCTGCAACAAAATGGCAATAGGCTCTCTGTGAACTTTACTTACAGAGAATTTAATATCAAAGATCCGCTTGTTACGCCTTTAAAGCCGGAGCAAACTGTACTCTCTCGTATTGAATATGATTATAGTTTTTTAAAACGCGTTTTTTTAGCCAACACTTACTACCAATTGGGTAAAGGACAAGAACTTCGTAGGGACTTTCAATACGTTGAAGTACTGGTTGGACAAGGTCAATATGTATGGAGAGATTTTAACAATGATGGCTCACAGCAACTCAATGAATTTGTGCTTGCCGGTATGGCTGATCGCCCTCAAGCCAATTTTATACGGGTATTTTTACCCACCAATTCCTTCGTAAGCACGAACTTAAATCAGTTTAACCAAACCTTAAATATTAATCCGGTAGCAATTTGGGGGAATAAAACAGGCTTGCGCAAAATAGTTAGTAAATTTAATAACCAAACAGCATTACGCATTGACAGAAAAACAACTGAACTTAGCACCCGTAACTTTTTAAATCCGTTTTACTTAAATGTTAATGATACGTCACTGATATCACTTAACTCACTTTTGCGAAACACCCTGTTTTTTAACCGATCTAATCCCACATTTGGTGCAGATTTTTCGTACCAAAACCAACGAAGTAAAGTTTTTTTAAGCAATGGGTTTGAGTCGCGAAACAGAACCGAGCATACCATAAACACCCGTTGGAACTTAAATACAACATGGAGTTTTAACACCAGTATTAGTATTGGCCAACGCATTTACACCAGCGACTTTTTTAGCACCAATAACTTTAATTATACGTTTACTGAATTTAAACCCAAGTTGGTTTTTCAGTTGAATACCCAACTACGTATCACCGGGGTTTTCAGTTATTTCGAAGGTAAAAACCAAGTAGTACTTGGCAATCAAAAAGCTGCCAACAAAGAGTTTGGTACAGAAATCCGATACAGCCTAACCAGGCAAGGTGTTTTAAATGCCCGGTTCAGTTATTATCAAATTACTTTTAATGGAGAGGCGCAAAGCCAATTGGGCTATGATATGTTGCAAGGATTGGCAATAGGACAAAACAATGTTTGGAACATTAACTACCAACAACGTTTAGGCAACAATCTCCAAATAACCATAAACTACGATGGGAGAAGCGCAGAAAATCAACGCACCATACATATTGGAAGAATGGAGGCCAGGTATTTGTTTTAGGTTATGAACCTATACCTAATGTATTCTCCTCTGTTACTTGGTTTGTTTTTGTTTTGCTTATAACAAAGCTGGTGATTTGACCAATTAAAGGGAAAGAAAGAAATAAAAAACACACCGCTGAGTAGGCTAGTGATTGCAAATCATTATATGAACCGGTAAGAAAACCCAATCCTAATAAAAAAAGCACCAGTGAGTAAAGAGTAGTTTTGTTCATAACCTTTTGTTTACACAAAGTTGGCTGAACAATGTAAAGGTTTTATTAACCCAGATTAAACTTTACGCTAACTGATTGTATTAAAATTGTTTCCTTCTTTTAGTGAATACCTTAAGAACGAATAAAGTCACTATTCGGCAGCAGCTACTTTTTTAAGCTTTAACAAGCTGAAATTACTCTCTACCCGCTTAATGGTGTTGCTTAATCTGCCTAATCCGGTTATTTCCATTTCTACCACATCGCCATCTTGCAGCCATTGGGGTTTAAAGTTTTTATCGTTGAGCAATCCCGTTCCGTTTAATTCCAAAAAGCACCCGGTTCCTACCGTTCCACTACCAATCACATCTCCGGGAAATAGGTCAACACCGTAGGCACAACGCTCCAAAATCTCTGCAAAAGTCCAATCCATATCAGCTACATTGCCCTCACTAACCAATACTCCATTAACCCAACATTTCATGCTAAGGTTATGGTTATTGCCCACATGGTTTGGTTTAGCAGGCACTAAATAAGGCGCAAGTTCATCAGGGGTTACAAAATAAGGACCTATTACGGTGCTAAAATCTTTTCCTTTCGCAGGCCCTAGGTTCAATAACATCTCTTCCATTTGTAATGTGCGCGCACTCATGTCATTCATAATCATATACCCGGCTATGTATTCATCAGCTTCGGCAGCTTTGATGTTACGTCCCTTTTTGCCAACAACAATGGCAACCTCTAGTTCAAAATCCAGTTTTTCAAAATGGTCGGGCATACAATCAATAACACCAGGGCCTTGAATTGCATTGTGGTTGGTAAAGTAAAATATGGGATATTGATCAAATTCCGGAATCATTGGTACTCCCCTGTTTCTGCGTGCTGCAGCCACATGTTGCCTAAATGCATAACCATCTCTGCAAGAAGTAGGCTCATTAACCGGTGCCAACAAAGTAAGTCCATCAATAGAAACTGATGGTGCACTTAGATTGCCATTTTTTAGAGCGGCATCCAAGGCCATGGCCTTATCCATGGATTGTTTACCGCCAAATAAAAACGTGCGCATGTTATCCGGCAGTGAGGCATCAAGCTGATGTAAACTGTAAACAGATGATGCTATCAGTATGCCTAAATCGGGTTTATTATTAGCGAGGTAAGTAACTAGTTTCATGTTTTAACAATGGTGATTAAAGTATGCTTTATAAACGAGGTAGGTTAATTTTATCGGGAACAATAAATACTTTATCAAACTTGGTTAGCAGCTTATGATACATTCCCTGGGCTTCGAGTTGATTTCTGAAATCACCGACACGGACTTTAAAATATGGCTGCTGATAAATCAAATAAGCATCTACATCAGGAAATTCTTGCAAAAACTTGGTTCGGTTTTCATTGGCCACTTTGCGGTCAGTACCAAAAAAAATCTGTACACGGTATCCTGGTATGCCATTGCTTATTGTATTTAACTCCTGATTGCGAAGAACCAACGAATCTAAATTGGCATCACCAATAACCTGCACATGTTTTTGTGCTTTAGATTGATAAGCCAACAACAATAACCATATAAATACCAGCTTTTTCATCATTATACGTGTTGTGGTGCTTCCATCATCAATACCCCTGATGATGTACCGATTCTGGTTGCGCCTGCTTGTATTAATGTCTCGGCCGTAGTTGCATCTTTTATACCACCGGCTGCCTTAATTTTAACCTTAGCCGGCAATATTTTCTTCATCAGTTCCACATCTTCAACCTTAGCTCCTGTAGCAGCAAATCCTGTAGATGTTTTTACAAAATCAGCCTCACTATCTACACATAACCGACAAGCCTTTTCAATTTCTGCAGGGCTTAATAATGCCGTTTCAATAATTACTTTTACCACCTTGTTTTGTAAATGACAAGCCATAATTACAGCTTGCAAATCGTTTAACACAGTAGCATCATCTCCACTCTTGAATGCAGCAATATTCATCACCACATCAACTTCATCAGCACCGCCCATAATGGCTTTTTTGGTTTCTTCCACCTTACTTGCCACTGTGTTGTAGCCGAAAGGAAAGCCTACCACTGTTATTACTTTAACTGTTGATTTTTTAAGTGTTTTTTTAGCCAGCTGCACATGGTACGGAGCCACACAAACGCCATAAAACTTATATAACATGGCGTCTTCGCATAACCTGATTATTTCTTCTTGTGTACTATCAGGTTTTAAATTGGTGTACTCAATGTATTTATTTAATTCTTCCATTATTTCGTGTCTTTTCGTTGATAGCGGAATTTATTGATTCCCTATACTGCCTTATTATTATACCAATTCTTCTTTGCCATGGCAAGCTTTATACTTTTTGCCGCTTCCACATGGGCAAGGATCATTTCTACCTATTTTTACACTATTGATGATTTGTTGCTGTTTTGGGGGCTCTCCTGCTCCTTCGCGAGCAATGGCATTTGCTTTAAGAGCCTCAGTAATATCATCAGTGCGACTTGTTTGTAAACGCGGCTGCGCAACTTGCCTTGGCTGCTGAATAGGTTTTGTAGCTTGTTGCTCTGCCTGTTGCATTGGAATAAACCCTTTATACAACATGCTTAGCACTTCCCTGTTAATTCTGCTGAGCATATCCTTAAATAGGTTAAATGATTCCAGCTTATAAATCAACAAAGGGTCCTTCTGCTCTAACACTGCATTTTGGGCAGATTGTTTCAACTCATCCATCTCGCGCAAATGTTCTTTCCACTCATCATCAATTAAGTGGAGCATAGCAAATTTTTCAAATGCCTTTACCACTTCTTCTCCGTTCGTGGCATAAGCCTTTTTTAAATCAACCCCAAGTTGAATGCCACGAATACCATCAGTAAACGGTACCCCAATAGTATCAAATTGCTGACCTTGATTTTCGAATACATTTTTAATAATCGGGAAAGCATCGGCAGCAATGTGTTTACTTTTTTGGTTGTAATGGTTAATCATTTCATCGTAAAACGATTCAACCACTTCATTTATTTTGTTCCCTGTAAAGTCTGATTCGGAAATAACAGGCTCATAAGCGAACAAACGAATGCACTCCAATTTAAACCCTCCGTAATCCTTCATATCACGATACATTTCTACCAATTCGTAGCACATATCGTGTAACATGTTACCAAAGTCAAGTTCCAATTTATCACCTTGCAAAGCGTTTCTTCGTTTGGTATAAATTACTTCACGCTGGCTGTTCATCACATCATCATACTCTAGTAAACGCTTGCGTATGCCAAAGTTATTTTGCTCCACTTTACGTTGAGCACGTTCAATATTTTTTGTAATTAGGGAATGCTCAATATTCTCGCCTTCTTTCATTCCCAAACGGTCCATAATGGATGCGATACGTTCGCTACCAAATAACCTCATCAAATCGTCTTCAAGCGAAACATAAAAACGCGAAGAGCCCGGGTCGCCTTGGCGTCCGGCACGACCTCTTAACTGACGGTCTACACGCCTTGACTCATGCCTTTCAGTTCCTATAATAGCCAAACCACCTGCATCCTTAACTCCGGCACCCAACTTGATGTCGGTACCACGTCCGGCCATGTTGGTGGCAATGGTTACTGTTCCCGCCTGACCTGCTTCTGCCACAATATCCGCTTCACGTTGGTGTTGCTTTGCATTTAATACATTGTGCTTAATCTTACGCATCTGCAACATGCGGCTTAAGGTTTCACTTACCTCTACTGAGGTGGTACCAACAAGCACAGGTCTGCCGGCTTCCGTTAGCTTTTGCACCTCATCTATTACAGCATTGTATTTTTCACGCCTGGTTTTGTAAATCACATCATTCTCGTCCTTACGCGAAATGGCGCGGTTTGTTGGAATAACCACCACATCCAGTTTATAAATTTCCCAAAACTCCCCTGCTTCTGTTTCTGCGGTACCGGTCATACCAGCCAACTTATGGTACATGCGGAAGAAGTTTTGAAGAGTAATGGTGGCGTAGGTTTGCGTAGCCGCTTCCACTTTTACATTCTCCTTGGCCTCAATAGCCTGATGAAGTCCATCACTGTATCGCCTACCATCCAACACACGGCCGGTTTGCTCATCTACAATTTTTACCTTACCATCAGCAATAATATATTCCACATCCCTATCGAACATACAATATGCTTTCAAAAGCTGATTAACCGTATGAATACGCTCTGATTTGATAGAAAACTCAAGCATCAATTGCTCCTTGGCCTTCACTTTATCATCATCACTCAATTGCCCTTTTTCTATCTCTGCAATTTCTGCTCCTACATCAGGTATAATAAAAAAGTGTTCGTCTTCGCCTGCCGCAGTAATTAAGTCAACACCCTTTTCCGTTAGCTCTATTGAATTATTTTTCTCTTCAATGGTAAAGTACAAGTCAGCATCAACTTTGTGCATCTCCTTTTGCTGATCTTGCAAGTAATAATTCTCAGTTTTTAATAATATTTGTTTTATGCCTTGCTCGCCTAAAAACTTTATTAATGCACTGTTTTTAGGAAGCCCCCTGTAGGCTTGCAACAACTTAAATCCACCATCTTTTTCGTTACCTGCTGCTATTAATTTTTTAGCCTCAGTTAACGCGCCATTTAAATAGGCTTTTTGCGCATTTACTATTTTTTCAATTCGCGGTTTCAAGATATGAAACTGCTGGTCATCCCCTTTAGGCACCGGACCGCTAATAATTAACGGGGTACGCGCATCATCAATCAATACACTATCCACTTCATCAACCATAGCGAAATGATGTTTACGTTGCACCAATTCCGATATATCACGTGCCATATTATCCCGCAAATAATCAAATCCAAACTCGTTATTTGTGCCGTATATGATGTCAGCCTTGTAGGCATTTCTTCTTTCTGTTGAGTTTGGTTGATGGTAATCAATACAATCAACGCGCAATCCATGAAACTCAAACAACGGCCCGTTCCATTCGCAATCCCTTCGTGCCAAATAATCGTTAACCGTTACAATATGTACGCCTAAACCGCTTAATGCATTTAAGTAGGCAGGAAGCGTTGATACCAGTGTTTTTCCCTCTCCGGTAGCCATTTCCGAAATTTTCCCATCATGCAGCACCATACCACCAATAAGCTGCACATCATAATGCACCATGTTCCAAGTTACAGGAACACCTGCCGCCTCCCAACTATTTGTCCAGATTGCTTTTTCACCTTCAATGCGAACAGGTTTTTTCACCCGTTTGTTGGCTGATAGTTGCTTATCAAAATCAGTTGCCGTAACTACTAGTTCTTTATCTTCGCTTAACCTACGGGCAGTTTCCTTTACCACTGCAAATGCCTTGGGCAAAATATTTTTTAACACTACTTCCAACTCTTCGTCACGTTTGGCTTTTAGCTTGTCTAACGTTTTAAACAACTCTTCCTTATCATGAATGTTGGTGGTTGTATCATCGGTTTGTGCTTGAATACCTGCTATTTCTTCGTCAAGGTCTTTTAAATAATCTTGTATCTCTGCTTTAAAAGCAGTAGTTTTAGCACGCAACTCATCATTGCTTAAATTTCGTAAAGCCTCATACTCTTTGTTAATTTCTTTAACAACCGGCAAAATGGGTTTAAGGTCTCGTTCTGCTTTGCTTCCGAATACTTTGGTTAAGGCATTAAATATAGAACCTATCATCTGTGTTTATTGTAGTGTTTTAAAGGGCGGTAAAAATAATAAAATTTACCATGCTTTAGGCATTTTATCACAAATAACGCCAACTTATTATTACAGGGCACATTGGCAGTTAACCTAATCTGATTTCTCAGGTAATTTAATGGGCATTTGTTATTTTTATCGGCTGAAAACTAGCAAGTTAAAACCAATCCGTTACCAACGTGAAACTTTAACACCACCTTAAGCAACCTACTGACAGAACAACCACTTACAATTTTGAACAATAGTGACCTATATAAGCAAAACCGGTTTATGCAACTGTATAATCCTGTGCATACCATGCTCTGTAGATTTGTGCAAACATTGGTTTGGGATAAAGAAGAGGCTAAAGATGTGGTTAGTGAAACGGTGTTAGTTACCTTCGAAAACCTAGATAAAATAAGGGATGAAGGGGCCTTTTTGAGTTATT
>RDYC01000042.1 GCA_004293295.1 Bacteroidota bacterium | reverse complement strand
ACTTGATAAAAGGGGAGGGTTTTTCCCAAATATCGCAGAAGTGACAAGTGGCATTACATCGGTAAGTAACATAGTAGTTACACAGAACAGGGTGTTTGATGAGACGCATAACTTATACTCAGAGGGTACAAACGAAAGCTTAGAAGAAACCCCAAAAAAGTGTTTTTACGACTCTTTTGGGGTGTTTTTATGGCTGATAAGCCCATCAATTCAAACAGCAAGCTGCTTGAATTTAACAATGTTCTTCAAAGACTTCCTTGAGGTGCTCTGCAATAATGTGTGCAGGCCGTCCCTCTATTTGATGACGCTCCACAAAGTGTACCAGCTCACCATTCTTAAAAAGGGCTATAGCAGGCGAAGAGGGTGGGTAAGGCATCAAGTATTCGCGAACTTTAGATGTAGCTTCTTTGTCTACACCCGCAAAAACAGTGGCCAAATTAGTGGGTTTTTTAACCGCTTCTTTGATTGCCATCTTCACACCAGGACGTGCTGCTCCTGCTGCGCAACCACATACAGAGTTTACAACCAAAAGCGTAGTGCCTTCGGTATTATCTAAAAGCTCGGCCACTGAACTGGCGGCTGTAAGATCTTGAAAGCCTACGCTCATCAGATCCTGCTTCATGGGGGCGGTCAGATACTCGGGATAACTCGACATGAGGTTTGTTTAATTTTTTTTTGAACTACAAATTTACAACAAGAAACCAATATAAAAACACGATGCTGTCAAAAATGTTCAGCAAAATAATAAATTTAATCCCTTCTTTTTGTAATACGAACTTTTGTCTGTTTACAAAATACTGCCAAACAGGCTAAAAATTCTATTTGGCGGCTTGATAATGGATTAAAAGATTAAGAAAAGTCCTATCTGCTCATAACCAATGCTGCCATCATCTCCACATACAAAGCCGCCTCAAGAACTTTTCAATACAATTTTTTTATACTTTATGAAGTTATCGTATATTTGCGGTCTGTAAGAAATATGCTGCGGGTTTTGTAGCTGTTTTTTGTGTTGATTTCTGCCAATTGTATGTTTCAAATCTTATCAAAAGAGATTTATAAGCCATGTTTGATAATTTAAGTTCCCGCCTAAACCAAGCCATTAAGAACCTCAAAGGTCATGGCAAGATAACAGATGTAAACGTTGCAACTACGATAAAGGAAATTAGGCGTGCGTTGGTAGACGCAGACGTAAATTATAAAGTGGCCAAAGAAATTACAGATGAAATCAAGCAAGAAGCACTAGGCCGTGAAGTATTGATTGCCGTTAAGCCTGGTGAACTTTTCGTAAAAATTGTATACGAAAAACTTACCGACTTGATGGGCGGCATCAAAACCGATATCAGCCTTCGCCAAGACGTGAATGTGATTCTGATAGCAGGCTTGAACGGTGCAGGTAAAAC
>RDYC01000266.1 GCA_004293295.1 Bacteroidota bacterium | reverse complement strand
AAACAAAAAATTGATAATTTAAATAAGGGAATTTTACCTATTTATGAACCCGGCTTAAAAGAGTTGGTAACAAGAAACACCGAGGCGGGTCGTTTGCATTTTAGCACAAGTTTAAAAGATAGCATGTCTGATGCCCAAGTTGCATTTATTGCTGTTGGAACACCTCCGGGAGAGGATGGGAGTGCTGACTTAAAATATGTGCTTGGTGTGGCCAGAGAGATAGGTGAAAGCATGAGCAGTTATTGCGTGGTTGTAACCAAAAGTACAGTACCGGTAACCACTTCTCAAAAAGTGAAAGCCCAAGTTGAAGAAGCTTTGAAACTTAGAAATGCCCAAGTTGAATTTGATGTGGCCAGTAACCCTGAATTTTTAAAAGAAGGCGCGGCCATTGAAGATTTTCTTAAGCCGGATAGGATAGTGGTTGGTGTTGAGACCAAAAAAGCTGAAGAAATTATGCGCAAGTTGTATAAACCTTTTTTGCTGAATGGTCATCCCATCATATTTATGGATATTAGAAGTGCCGAAATGACCAAGTACACAGCCAACGCTATGTTGGCCACTAAAATTAGCTTCATGAATGATATTGCTAACTTATGTGAATTGGTTGGGGCCGATGTGAATTGGGTGAGGAAAGGAATTGGAAGTGATGCCAGGATTGGTAATAAGTTTATTTACCCCGGCATTGGTTACGGTGGGTCATGTTTCCCCAAAGATGTGAAAGCGTTGGTTAAAACTGCTAAAGAATTTGGCCACGATTTACGCATTTTACAGGCAGTAGAAGATGTGAATGATGACCAGAAAGTAGTGCTGTTTAAAAAAGTAATGAAACATTATAACGGGCAAATTAAAGGTAAAACGTTTGCCTTATGGGGGCTTTCATTTAAACCTAAAACCGATGACATGCGGGAGGCACCTTCACTAGTTATTATTGAAAACTTACTTAAAGCAGGGGCCAATATTAAAGGATTTGACCCAGTGGCCATGCATGAGGCTCAAAAAGTTTTAGGTGAGCAAATTACCTACTGTAAAGATCCGTATGATGCACTTATTGATGCCGATGCCTTACTTATTGCAACAGAATGGCCAGAGTTCCGTTCACCCAATTTTAATGTAATGGCTAAGTTGCTCAAAAATAAAGTTGTTTTTGATGGGCGAAATATTTACGACTTGGAAGAAATGAAAGAATTGGGCTTTAACTATTATTGCGTAGGAATTAATACAGTTAACTAAGTAATGTCAGCAAAAAAAAGAGTTTTAATTACCGGTGCAGCCGGATTTCTAGGTTCACATTTGTGTGATAGGTTTATTAAAGAAGGATATTCCGTTGTAGGAATGGACAATTTAATTACCGGGGATTTAAAAAATATTGAACACTTGTTTAAGTTGGCAGATTTTGAGTTCTACCACCATGATGTAAGCAAGTTTATCCATGTTCCGGGAAAGTTGGATTACATCTTACATTTTGCCTCACCTGCAAGCCCTATTGATTATTTAAAAATACCTATACAAACACTTAAGGTGGGTTCATTGGGTATACACAATTGTTTAGGCTTAGCAAGGGTTAAACAAGCAAGGGTGCTTATCGCATCAACCAGTGAGGTTTATGGTGATCCTAATGTTCATCCGCAACCTGAAGAATACTGGGGGAATGTAAACCCGGTTGGACCGCGTGGTGTGTATGATGAGGCCAAACGTTTTCAGGAAGCCATGACCATGGCTTACCATACTTATCATGGTTTAGAAACACGTATAGTAAGAATATTTAATACCTATGGCCCTCGCATGCGACTAAACGATGGCCGTGTTTTGCCCGCATTTATTGGTCAAGCATTGAGAGGTGAAGACCTGACCATGTTTGGAGATGGTAGCCAAACCCGCTCATTTTGTTATGTAGACGATTTGGTAGAGGGTATTTATCGCTTATTGTTAAGTGATTATCCTTACCCTGTAAACATTGGCAACCCTGATGAAATTACCATAAAAGAGTTTGGTGAAGAAATTATAAAATTAACCAATACCAGTCAAAAACTAGTTTCAAAACCACTTCCTCAGGACGACCCTAAACAACGCAGGCCCGATATAACCAAAGCCAAAGAAATACTTGGTTGGGAGCCAAAGGTAAGTAGGGCAGAAGGTCTAAAAATTACTTACGAGTACTTTAAAACCTTAACACCGGAAGAGTTAAGGAAAACGGCTAACCATAGGTTTAGTTAGTATCTCAGGTTTATAAATCGCTTACTCTTTAATCATTTTATGGTAATGAGTATGTGTATCGGTTTTTAGTTCAATTATATAAAACCCGGCAGGCAATACGCTAATATCAACAGGGGTGTTATTCAGTACTGCTGTTTTTTCAAGAACAACTTTACCTTCCAGATTGTAAATACGCAAATTATCGTGGGTGGTTGGTTCAAAACGGATATGAATTGATTCTCTTGCCGGGTTTGGATAAACAATGATTTTGTGTTTGTTTCGAGATGACGGCTCATTGATTGATGCAATCAATTTTCCGCAGCTCGGAAAGTTGTTCGCAGCATACCAACCCTTCACTTTTTTTACATCAAAACTGATTTTATCATCTGTTGATGCTGAATCATTTGGAATAGAAGAAACCAACGCAAAAGTAACTGTAGTGTCTGCATCAACCGGTAAACTAAATGAGGGAATTGTAAGTACCATTGATTTATTGCCCATAGGAATATTTGCAATTGCCGGAGACCAAAAAGGACGATTCAGTTTGTCATGCTTACCGGGAAACATGTGTTTGGTTAAATTTGTAGAGTTAGGTTCATAGCCTGTTCCACCGTATGACAAGTGGGTATAATCTTTAAAACGATTATTTAAATAGTAATAATAATGCTCACTGCGCGTAGGGTTGCCGGTTAATGAGTAATCATTATTATAAGAAATAAAACCATCTAAGTAGGATTGGCTGCTATCCGAGCCTATGGGAACTACCGCTATTGTACTTGGTTTATTGCCATATCCATATTCATCAAATGCATCTCCATTATAACCATAACCATAACCAACTCTTGGGTTACAACTCACGTAATCATCTTTAAAGTTGCCAATTGATACACCAAGCCATAATCCCAATTTGATGTTATTAAAGTGCTGATTCCCCCTATTTATAATTTTATAGGTAATAAATAAGGAATTATTGAGCGCTTCATCTGACGATCCGTTAACAATATCTGAACAAGCGTAGCTATAAGCCATGGCATTAAATTGAAAATTAAATGGTTTTCCTCCTGTTTCTGTATGTAAATAAGCATCATTAAATACCCAAAAAATAGCCATATCTCCTTTTATATCAGGGTAATCTCCTTTGCTTGGGTCGTAGTGCCCATCATTATTTACGTCAATAAACGGGGCCAATTGGTAAAGTTGACCCAAGGTGGTGTCTCCATGAGCTGGCCATTTTAAAATGGAGCTGGGTATAGGTTGGTTTCCACCATTTATGAAATTTTGCCTAAATAAGTCAATATCTGATTTTTTTACTCTTGCAGGTTTTGAGTATTCATTTTCAATTCTTTCTTTAAAGGGGTGTGCCACGGCAATACCATCTATTTTATTTATGGGGCCTGGATAAAAATCGTATCCTTGCTGCCTGTAAGTTTGCGCAGCAGTATGTACCTCGCCATTAACTGAATCGGACAACCAGATAGAACCAGCCCAAAAATTAGTTTTACAATTTGTTTTAGGGAAATGAGATAGGTTTCGGTTAAGATCCCATCCAAAATCGGCTCCAGTTAGAAAGATTGTTGATAGATTATTTGCATCCAATCTCTCTATTAAACGTTCATACCTTTCTAAGCTGTCTTCAAATTGCTTTTGCACAAAATTACTTGGTAAAAATCGGATAGAGTCCGCAAGAAAAACGAAGTTACCATTATGAGAATATACTCCCTTAATCGAGTGAAAATGACTCTTGAATGTGTTAAAATAATTGATAATGTAGTTAACCTTGTTGTTTGATTGGTTGAATTGGTAAAGCATATCACCATTCGTCTTTTGTTGTAAAAAGTATATTCCACCCTGGTTATCGGAAGTAATGTTAGCTATAACTGTGGGTATTTTTTTACAGTTTTTGGTTGTTAAGGGATAAATTAAATTACTCTTCCAAAAAAATACGGGCTGATCTCTTTCATTATTTTCTACATTAAACCATACCTCACCAGTATTAGTTAGGTGAAGATTTTTAATGAGCCCACCAGGTAATATTGAGTTAGTGCTATCAAATGTAGTTAACAGATTATTTTTAAGAACCAATAAACCTTTATTACTTGCCATAAAAACATGGCCATTTCTATCTTCCAACATCTCTGATACAATACTGGAGTTGATATTTACATAATGAGTGTCATTCCCGTTATAAACAGTTAATCCTTTATTTGAAAAAACCCAAACACCATCCTTCATCTGCTTGATGATATATGCAGAGTCAAAAATTCTTTTTCCATTAATCTCAACTGGAAAAACATCTTTACTATTATTAAAAAAAGTGGTATCTGTTTTGTATAATCCCAATTCTCCACCCAACCATAAGCTACCATCATTTGCTATTTCAAAATCAAGGATTTTCATATTGTTTGTACATCTTAAATAATCCCATTTTGCCCCATTATAACGGTAGACTTCTGCATTTCTTCGTACAACATAAATATTGTTGTTTTTAAATAATATTTTTTTTTGAGCTGTAGTTATACCGCCAAAATCATATCGACCTGGATTAATAACAGCAGTTTTTTGAGCGAATGAAGAAAAAAACGGCAATATGAATAAGTGCACTAAAAATATATATTTCATAACTTTTTATATTTTTAGGTAAGTCATGATAAATTTAAAGATAGTTGCTTAGGCACTAAACAACATTTACAATATGGACAGTTGCAAGGTGCGTTGATTGGAATTTGTTTTAGACAAGAATATCTTGAATATTGTTTCTACCTTAAGCAATTCCTCCACCTTTTCAGGCCATTCTATTAAACAAAGGTTACCACTGTAAAAATAGTCTTCGTAACCAATGTCATACACTTCTTCAATACTTTTAATACGATAAAAATCAAAGTGATAAATAGTTTGGTTATCGGTGCTTTTATACTCGTTTACTAAGGAGAAGGTTGGGCTGGAAATAGCTTGATTTACTCGCAATTCTTTACAGATGGCTTTTATTAAGGTTGTTTTTCCGGCACCCATTTCTCCATAAAAGGCCCAAAGCTTGTAATCTTGAGCCATGGCAATAATTTGTTTGGCAGCATCAGGCAGCGAGTCAAGGGTTACATTGTTTAACTCCTGTTCAATCATTAAATTGGTATTGATAGGTATAGTGCATTTTGGTTTGTTTGGCACCAAGTGCTTCGAACAATGAGTGCATTTTGGGATTAAAGTCGCCAATCCAACTTAACTCAGAGGCGCGCAGGTATTTGGTTTTACTTATGGCCTCATAAAATTTCATAATCATTCCTGCTTCTAATCCTAAATTTTGGTATTTAGGAATAATGCCAAAAACAATACCCCTGGCTCGGTCAACTCTTCCAAATTTTCTATACCAAACAAATTTTATTTTAGCCCACCAATTCATTTTACCCCGCAAGTGTTTAAATATTTGGTTCACATCTATGGTGTTTACATAAAACCCTGCCGGTTCATTATTTGCGTAAGCAAACCAAATAATATCCTCTTTTAAAATAGGCCGTAATGCTTTTAAAGTAATCATAACTCGCTCCATGGTCATGGGGGTAAAATCAGGCCTATGCGCCCAGGCCAAGTTATAGATATGTACAAAGTCTTTCGCAAATCGGTCAATTTGGTCATCTGCATAATGTTCAAACCTGTAAGCCGGATTTTGCAACACCCTTGATGCAATTTTACTAAAACGGGCGTGATTAAATGTTGCAGCAGTAATTTCAGAAGTTGATTGCTCAAATAATTTCACAAATCCGTAAGCCTCAAATAAATGCTGATAAAAGGGTGGGTTGTAGTTTTCTAAATACGAAGGGTTCTTAAAACCTTCCACCATTAAGCCCCAAAAGCGGTCTTTTTCGCCAAAATTAATGGGGCCATCCATGCTGGTTATGTTTTTTGATTTTAGCCAATTTCGGCAAGTATCAAATAGTAAAAATGCGGCTTCTTGGTTATTGATGCATTCAAAAAAGCCCATTCCACCTACTCTTTTACCACTTTGTTCAATATATTTTTGGTTGTAAAACGCAGCTACTCTGCCTATTAACCTGTTTTTATTGTTAAAAAGTAGCCAACGTTTTAACTCCCCGTTTTTATAAAACGGATTTTGGTTTTCATCAAACACATCTTCAATGTCTTGGTCAAGGGGGCTAACCCATTGCTCATCATCTTTATATAAAAGGTGTGGAACCTTTATAAATTGTTTGGCTTGTTTGTTATTCGTTACTTCTACTACTATCATTCAATATTTCTATGAACCACTTGCTTAAATTGGTTTTAAAAACCATTGTAAATCCTTATTTTGCGAGTCCAAAATTACAAAAATATCAATGCCATGCTTCAAATAGGAGATAAATTACCTGAATTCAACCTGAAAGGGTATGATGAAAAGATGCATTCAAACTATGAATATGCCGACAAATATGCGCTTGCAGTAGTATTTACCTGCAATAGTTCACCTGTTTCGCAAGCATATAGTAAACGTTTAATTAAGTTGTTTGAGAAATACGAAGATGATAATTTAGGCATTATTGGCATTAACGCTAATGATGATCAGCAGGAGCCATCGGATTCGTTTGAACAAATGCAACTCGCTGCTTATCATTTTAATTTACATAAACTTCACTTTATGTACTTAAAAGATGAAGACCAATCAGTAGCAAAAAGATTTGGGGCTACTAAAAACCCGGAGGTTTTTCTGTTTAATTCAAAACGTGAGTTGGTGTATAAAGGGGCAATTGATGATAACTGGGAAAGCGAAACAGGAGTTACCGGAGCTTACCTGGAAGATGCCATAGAAGAAGCACTGGATGGAATGGAAATTGATTTCCCAGAAATAGCCAGCAATGGTACACCAATAGTTTGGAAGCATTAAAATCAACCATTTATCTAATAAAGCGGTATCGTTTAACATACTTGTTGTTTTACAAACCTCTCTTCGTTATTGGTAATGAAGAATAAAACCATCATCATAACTGGAGCATCCTCAGGCATTGGTGAGGCTACTGCCTATGCCTTTGCATCACGTGGTGCAAATTTGGTCTTGGCATCCAGAAATATTGATAAACTGGAAATAGTAGCCAATGCATGTCGTAAATTAGGTGTTGAGGCAATTTCTATTTTATGCGATGTAGGCAAGGAAGAGGATTGCAAAAGGTTAATTGCAGAAACCATTCATAAATTTGGCAAAATTGATGTGTTGGTAAACAATGCCGGCATAAGTATGAGGGCCATGCTAAACGAATGCAGTATTGAAGTAATTAAACAAGTTATGGATATTAACTTTTGGGGCTCGGTTTATTGCACCAAACATGCATTACCTTATTTATTGCAACGCAAAGGTTCTGTTATCAGCGTTTCATCAGTATCAGGTATTGTGGGATTACCTGCAAGAACCGGATATTCTGCATCGAAATTTGCCTTAGATGGTTTTATGCAAAGTCTACGTATTGAAACGCTGCATCAAGGATTGCATGTTGGTATTGTTTATCCCGGCTACACTGCATCCAATATTAGAAATGCCGCATTAAATAAAGACGGCAAGCCTCAACAGGAATCGCCATTAAACGAAAATAAGTTGATGCCGGCATCAAAAGTGGCCGATACTATTGTAAAATTGGCCGTAAAAAGGAAAAGGCAGAAAATACTCACCAACTTGGGGCATTTATCCAAGTGGTTAAACACCTTCTTCCCTTCGTGGGTTGATAGAATGGTGTATAGTTTTGTATCAAAAGAAAAGGACAGTCCATTTAAATAATTCAATGTAATTGCTAATGATTGAGCTTATTATAAAAAAACATATCGCAGATGGCTTGAATAAGCTGTATGGAGTTGCCATATCTGCTGCAGAAGTGGTGCTAGAAAATACCAAGCCTGATTTTGAAGGTGATTACACCTATGTTACCTTTACCATGCTTAAGCTATCAAAAAAAAGTCCTGAACAAACCGCCCATGATATTGGAGGGTATTTAAGCGAGCACATGCCGGAAATGCAATCATTTAATGTGATTAAAGGCTTCCTTAATATTGTGGTAAACCAACAGTATTGGATTAGTTACTTAAACAACCATTACCACACAACTGATTATGGCTTTGTGCAAACTCCCACCAATCAAAAAATAATTGTTGAGTATTCATCACCCAACACCAACAAACCACTGCACTTAGGCCATATCAGAAATAACTTATTAGGTTATGCTGTTTCAAAAATACTGCAGGCCAATGGACACCAAGTTTATACCTGTAACCTTATAAACGATAGAGGTATACATATTTGTAAAAGCATGTTGGCTTGGATACAAAGCGGGGGAGATGAAACTCCGGAAAATAGTGGTTTAAAAGGTGATCATCTTGTTGGTAAATACTACGTTTTATTTGATAAGCAATACAAAAAAGAGCAGGAAGAACTAATACAAAATGGTGCTACTGAAGAAGAAGCCAAGAAAAGAGCCCCAAGCATTTTGGCTGCACAAGAACTGTTGCGCAAGTGGGAAGACGGTGACCAGGAAACGATTAACATATGGAAAACCATGAACAGTTGGGTATATGAAGGCTTTGAAGCCACCTATAAGCGTTTGGGCGTTGGTTTTGATACTTTTTACTATGAAAGCAATACCTATTTGCTGGGTAAAGACATTGTTGCCGAAGGATTGGCCAAAGATGCGTTTTACAGGAAAGAAGACAGCAGTGTTTGGGTTGACCTTAGTGCGGAGGGTTTAGACGAAAAACTTTTGCTTAGGAGAGACGGTACTTCTGTATACATGACACAAGATTTGGGCACCGCCGATAAAAAGTACCAAG
>RDYC01000265.1 GCA_004293295.1 Bacteroidota bacterium | reverse complement strand
AGACCAGCATAAAATGTGAAATGGGCCATATCTATCCAGCCACCTTTCTCTGTATAAATGTAACGGTCCTTCGCACTATTGAAAGGGGCGGTTGTAAGCGGCATCGGGCGAGCATGCTTCCAATCCATCCCCATCATTCCAAGACGTAGCATTGCAATTTTGGCGGATTCTCCTGTGGTCAGTCCCATTTTTGTCGAAGTGTTATTAAAAAAAGATACAAAACCTCCTATTGTACCTGCTTGAGGTTTAATTGGTTCTTGACCGTCAGGATCTATTAATAAGATGGGATTATTTGCAAATGCCATATATGGCGACCAGCTTGGATATTTACTAGTAAGTGGGTCAATCTGCCACGCAAATGCCACTGGGTCGATTAGTAAATTATTATTGGGTCGATTCTCAATTTTAACTATTTTTTTGGCTTTTAAATCGATAGTTATGTATCCATATTCTTCAAGTTGTTTCGGTGCATGCACTTCTTCATAAAGTCCGCCTGAAAGTGTGGAGTAACGTCTGTTTTTTGCAGGAACTTTAATACTTGTAAATGGGTTTGGTGTTCTGTCTTTAATTACAAGCGGTTTATTGTCTTGTTGTAGTTTAGATAAAATAATTTCTTGCATGTATAAAGGCATTTGATGATAACCTTTGTCGTACAAATGCAATGTGTGTTTTTCTAATTGTTTAAATGTTTCGTTGCTTTGCAATGCAGCAATTGAATTAAGACTGTCTGCTTTCACAAATTTCATTACCCGTTCTTCTAAAACCTGTTGTTTTAAAAGCATGGCGTTTAAGTTTAAGCTGTCATGTTGCAAAGCAAGTTCCGCACATTTAAGCATAAAGTCATCTTCTCTTGTGCCAAATTTATGTTCGTAACTTTTACCTAGGTTTACTAAGCAAAGCACAATGTTTTGTTTGTCGGTTTTTAACCTACGAAGCGAAATGCCGCTCATAATGGCTTCCTTGTGTGTGAAGGTCAAAGTCATTAAAGTGCCATCGCTCGGATACGTTTTAGTTGCCAGTTCTAAGTTGTAAAAATCGCCTTTCTCGTCACGGTGTTGCAGGTAAATATGTTGTGGTGCTGTGCAAATGTATGCTTCGCTATTTAGTCGGTTTGAAAAGATTTTGAATAGGGCAACCAATGCAAAACAATTGCCTTTCTTTTCCATTGAACCCAATAAATGCAATACTTGTGAGTTGCTCCAATTGTCCATACCAAAAGGGTCGTCTATTTGGTATGCAAATGGCAATTGTTGTTTTTGTCCAAAAGTTAATGTGTCAGTTAAATAAGTAAAGATTGCCCAATTGGTTAATGCTTTTCTGTACAGTTCTCTTTTTTCGCTTTCAGTGTAACGTAAGGAAGTATAACTTAAACCTCGCTCTCTGAAGTTTGCATAAACTTTAAAGTCCATTGAAGCCGATTTGTCATTGGCAGCAATTAACGCATTGATACGTTTTGTATGGTGGTCAAGTACCCGTAAATAGTCGTCATACTTTACTTTATTGCGGTAATAAACGTTTTCAGTAATATATATAGCCTTTTCAAAATCAACGCTGTCTTTTCCCTCCAACATTGCTTTTAAATCTTCAAAAGCAAATTCATAAAGGTCTTTGGTTGTAATTGTCTTTGGCTTGGGTGTTGGAATGTTATTTAGCTGAGAGTTAAATTGCAGATAGTAGGTAGGTTTAGGTTTCAAGCTTTGAAAAGCAGTTTGGTGAGTAGCGGTGTCAACCGCTACAGCAGTTGAACTGCTTGTCAGTTTTTTTTTGGTGCTGCAAGCACCAAAAAACACAATCAATAAAATGATTAAGCAGAGAATTTTGGTTTTTTGTATTGCATTCATGGGATAAGTGTTTAGTTATAAAATAACGACCGTTTGGATTTTGTGTCAATTCCTCTTGCTGCTTGTAATTTTCCTCGCCTGTCATGTTTCGCTAACATGGCTTGGTATTTACTTTCAGGATAATTTTGAATACCTAATGCTTCAATTTGCATTTCATTTTCTCGGTATGCTTTAAAAACCTGATACGCTTTTGGATGCTTCTCAATTTCGTTTAGGTCAGTAATTTTCGCCTCTGCTAATACCCTTTCTAATTGAGAAGCAAGTAACATATTTTTTAGCAGTAATCCTTCACTGTTAGTAAAATAGCGCATACCGTTGTCAATGCATTCATTCATAAAAGTGCCGTCATAAACCCAATGTTCACGCATAAAGTTATAAGCAAGGTCAATCATTAATGATGCAATAATTTGTTGTTTGTTTAGTGGCTGTAAATAAAGTCCGTTTTGTGTAGCTGTTGACATGATAGGCATTTCTTCCATGTAGTCTTGGTCGGTCATGTGCCAATGAATGGTTGGCTCGTAATTTTGAAAAACACCTTGATTGTTTTTGTATTTGATAAATGAATGTTGCGGAGCAAAAGTTAAATAGGCTTCCACATTCATAGCTTCAGCAAGCACCAAATACACTCTTGGCAAAGTATTACATTGTCCCGTGCCTGTTGCTAAGGTTTTGGTTAAAAAATAATTATTAATGTCTTTGCTACCTCTGTAATCAATATAGTCATACATAAATGGTTTGTGTGATTTGGGAATGATTCCAACGCCCGGAAGATTGTTTGAATTTATGCGTAAAGAGTCACCCATAAACTGTTGAATAGCATAATGCACGGCTTCTTGATTATTCAAGTCAAGGCTGTGTTCTGCCATCCATTCCTTAATAAATGCAGCAGATTGAGCAATGATTTTTTTGTATTCCGAATAGGTTAATTGCAATTTCCCGAAAGCTGCTTCTGATTTATAAATTGCGTCTGCAAGTGAAGCAGAGTTTGGATTTCCAACCATTTGTTTAAAGTCGGCCAGAGTTTGTTTGTACTTTTTGCTATCTTCAATAAATGCAGGTTGGTTATAATAACCTGACTTTTTCATATTGGTATTAATGGCGTGAACTTCGTTAAGTATGCCTTTTAACTCTGTCATGCGTTTTTCCTGTGGTGTCAACTCAGGTGGTTTGCCGTTTAACCAACGTTGTTGTTGTGCTAAGATGTCTGCCTGTGTTGTGGGTGGAGTATGTCCGAACTGTTGCATGAGTTGCCTGTTCTGCTGGTCAATTTGTTGTCTTTGCTGTTGTTGACGGTCAGCCATTGAGGGAACGGTCGGTGTTTGCAATTGTCCGAAGCAGTCAACATGAAATAGAAAGGTAAATAAGATTGTAACGGAAAATGCGGGCTGAAAAATTTGGCTCTTTTGATTTTGCTTCGTTGGTTTGAGTGTCGGGCAAAAGCAAATGTGCCAAATGTGCGATGTCTTGGCAATTATTGTTAAAACAGTGCGGTGGGCAAAAAATGAAATTGTCTTTAAGCACAAATTTTCTTTGTCAACCTGTCCTACGCTAGGTTGGTCAAAGTTGCGTTCCGTTATATTTGGGTTACAGATTTTCATGGTCGTGTCCGTCTTTAGGGTTTCCTATAACTTGGATATACCCGAAACTTGTTTCGCATATTTCTCCATTTTAGAATGGATAGGCGAAGTTTTGCTAGCCGTGTATAAACGAGTAACACGGATATACACGCTTAGGGTTGTTTAAATGCTTCCTTCAAACATAAACCAAACCAATAATCAAAATCAAGAGTAGAAATACCCTTTTTTCATAGGGTAAACACTCTTTTTTGCTAAAAATGGGTGTGTTTGGGTGTTAAAATCAACTTTTTAAAGGCATGAAATGGGAAAATGGGGCTTTAATAACCTATGGCTAACAAGATTTAAAAAGGGGTGCAGTTAAGTTGCTTAAATAAAAAAGGGTTCTGGGTCTGCTACTTGAAATAAACGTTTAAATGGAAAAGGGGTTGTAGGTATAGTATACACGCGCATGTTAACGTGGCACGAGTTGGGGTAAAATAGCGCAAACAGGTCATTAAAATTCCTTCAACTCCGCTTTTACCAATGCCATGTTAGTGGTGGTTGGCTTTATTCGTAGGTCTACCGTTCAAAACTTAATAGTTAAATGGGTATCCTTGTCTAACATAAACTTTATGCTGTTGTACTTTGGCGGTAGCCCAAACAGTCTCTTTTTATCTGTATAAAATGCATAAGGTTCTTTAGGAATGCCAAATATACCCCCATCTAATTTTTTATTCCCATTCACATCGTGAAATGCTGCAAGGCCATATTCTCCTTTTTTTACAGCGTAAGCCTCTGAATACACGGTATTCGTATCAACTGTAATCATATGCGATACCGAACCTCTTCGGGTGTTAAAATTATTTTCGCCTTGGGCTATGGTGTAAAATAAATTTCCCTTTTTATGTTTTACCATGAAGTTGATTTTTACCGTACAATAGGTTTTAAGATAGATAGAGTCGACAGATTTTTTTGATGGATTAAATTGGTGATGACTGGCCAATTCAATATCGGCCACTATATCCATTGCCTTTAAGGAAGAGGTAAGCAGTTGCTTATTTATTTCAAACGTGTACGCCTGAAGGTTAAGCTCATTTATGTTTAAGTCACAGCCCATATTTTCAGTAGAATTTTCAAAATCAAAGTCGCTTAATTTTAGGTGTTTGATTGTTGGATTGGAGTAAGTTTTAAAGCGAATTTCTAAATTGCTGATATCATAAACAATGGACCAAAATGTTTTATAATTTTGTTTGTTTTCAGCACTTAACGAAAGGATTTTAAATGCGTTCTCAAAGTTATTGACATCATATTTTTTTAGATTTTCAGAAACTTGACAAAACCTATCCTCCGAAAGCCTTGATGCCGTGTCAGTTTTTGTAGTAGCATGATAATAAGCACAAGATGCTTGATAATTGGTGTTTGTAAGCGTTTGACTGATGCCTTGTTTTTTGCTAATGATTACTTTTCCTCCTATAAAATCAATCGCAGCCGAATTCCCTGTTCGGTCAGCAATAAAATAATGCACAGTTGCTTTAATCGGTTTTATGGTCAATTTGTTTATGTTATCAATAATTTGATTTACATTTTCATAATTGTCTAATTGATATTGTATCCATTCTAATTCAGAAATTGTTTCATTTTTATTATCCCGGTAGGTTGTGGCGTGTAACCAAAGTTGCTCAACCACAAGTCCGCGTTCGTTTATACCACCATAAGGAAATTCTTTACCAATTTGATTAAAGGTAAACGATCCAAATTTCGAAGTCCACGAAGCAGGGTTGGTTTCACTAATAGAATAAGCATATTTTGTTATTCCTCTGTTGTTTTTGATTAAGTAACCCGAGCCACTATACCAATCAAGGTTTCTGCCAAATATCATGGTGCTTCCTGTCCAAAAAAAAGCTGAACACGCAACTATTGAATTTGTCCAAGCCAATAGTGTTATCATTATGATTGAGTATTTAGGTTGCATTGTTTTATTGGTTAAGTTAACGCTATCGTTAACGTGTTTAGTTACTCAAAATAAGGCATTTTTAAGCAATGGGGCAAAGGCGCAAAAAATGGTGATGATGATTCGCGAAAATTGGCAGCTTAAAATGTGTGTACCACATTGATGAGGGTATGAAAACAAGAGAAAATAAAGAGCAAGTTTTTTTCATCCATTCAACAAACACTTTTTACCAACAACAGTAAAATGCTGCAAAAGTTATAACCCACAAAGATAAGCCACTCAACAGCAGTTGTTATTTTAAGGTGCTTGTTTGTAAGTTTATGTAATGGTTTGGGCCAATCAACCCCAAAAAATGCTGATGTTAAATTACCCGTTAAAATAATACTTCGCAATTTGCAGCAACGAGGTAACAATAATCACAGCGAGAACAAGGTACCTGAAAATGGTTTCGGAGGTGCGGGCCAAAATGAGTTTTCCCAAATAGCTGCCCAGTAGGCTGATGCCAATAAGAAAGGGGATGAGGAATACATACTCTTTGGTAAAGTAACCATTGCTGGTATACACCACAGCACGACTAAAATCCACACCCAAATCAATAAGTGCCGAAGTGGCCACAAACATTTCTTTTTTTAGGTGGAACGCAGCCAGTGTAATGCCCCTAATTACTCCTCCTGTGCCTACAATACCCGCAAGAAAGCCGGAAGCAATACCTCCCAAATATAAGTTGGTGTTTGATTGTTGGATAACCTTGTTAGCATAAACCATTAAGTAAATGGCAAGTGCCACCAAGGCCACGCTCATGGCCATTTCAATCTGTTGGGTGGGCAAAAAAGTGGTGATGTAAGCACCCAGCACAACAAAAATTACCGCAGGTACGCCCAGTTTTAATACGATGTTTTTATTCCCCCCACCTCTAAACAACATGATTTTAGAGAGGTTGCTAAACACATGAAAAATGGCTGTGATGCCCAATACCGTTTTAAAGTCGAAAAACAGGGAAGCTATTGGAACAAAAAGGATGGAAGAGCCAAACCCCGATATGGTGCCCAGTATTTCGGAAAGTAAGGCCAATAGCATAAACACGTAATACTTTTCGTCCATTTGCTAGAATTGTTTTAGCCGATAAGATAAGTTTTTAACAGGCATTTTTTTATGCTGCTACTGATCAAATAAACCAATGGGTTGTTGGCGGTATCAACCTTACTCTGTGCGCTCCATAATCATCTCTTGTTTTTTGCCAATATCAAGTAATGCAGTTTTAGGGCTAAGGGTGGTAAACTTCATGGTTGAGGTTTTACCATTTGGAGGCGTTAAAACCAGCTTACCCGATGCTTTATCATAAATGTATTTGCCTTGTTCTGTTTTAAAAAGCACACTCTCATAAGTGCCATCGGCTGCAAATTGAAAAGTCATTTCGCCAAACATCATGATGGCCATTTTTTTGCTGGTTGAATCTAAACTGGTGGTATCAGCCAAGCGTTGAAATTTCCACTTACCGATAATGGCATCAGGCTGTTGGGCATTTGCAAAAAAAGCAAGGGTGAATAAGGCAATAAAGGAGATTGTTTTCATAGGAGTTGTTTGATATAATGCTCAATATAGGGCTTATTATTGTTTTTACAACCAATTGCAATATTTCGGCATAAAAGGTATAGCGTTAAATTGGTGGTGAAATGAGGTTGCAGCATACAGATAGGCCACCGTTTTTTATCGGTATTGCTTTGTGGTAGGTTGTTTAATAATGGTCGTATTGCCTTGAAGCAACTAACGTGTTTGGGCGATTTTCCGCCTGATTCTGCTTAATGAGGATGGCGTAACACCAATAAATGAAGCCAGGTATTTTTGCGGAATAGCAGCCAAATAATCAGGTTTTTTAAGCAAATCAAGGTACCTTTTTTCTGCTGAGTCGGTTTGCAAAGCGGTAAACCTGTTTAATAGGTTAAGGATCACATCTTCCCAAAAATTTCGCATCATTTCCTGCATTTTAGGTTCAGTGGTATACAATTGTTCCAGTGTTTTTTTAGGAAGAACATAAATTTCACTTGGCTCAATGGCCTGTAAAAAGTAGTTCGATGGTTGCCCGCTGATAAAGCTGTTGATTTCAATGGCAGATGATTGAGGAAAAGCAAACCACACTGATACTTCAATACCTTTAACCAAATAATACAAACGCAAGCAACCTTTTTGCACAAATACCAAATCGGTACAAGGTTCTCCTGGGCGCAATAAATACGCATTCTTGGTAACCACCACGGGGGTGAACTTATTGGCAATATCTTCCAACTCATGCGGAGTAAACTGAGCATATTGCGCAAGAAACAGTTTTAAAGCATTTGTGTTCATCATAAACTTTACGAACTAAATATCCGCTTACGTATAAATCAACTACAATAATACACACGTCAAGCATATTCATTGCCGCTGTTGAAAATAAGTTGACATAGGGTATTTAATGGCTCAATCTAGTGGATAAAACACAAAAAGCCATTAAGTTTTATATCTTGCTTTAAATTAACTAAAAACAGCCTACACCATTATGAAACAACTTACACTTACCTCAGCATTCTTGCTCCTCAACACCTTGGCATTTGCTTGGGGCTCAACTGGACACCGCATGGTGGCCCAAATCTGCTTAGATCATTGCTCACCCAAAGCCAAACAAGAAATTGAACAGATTTTAGGTAACAACTACCTCACCATGGTAGCTACCTGGCCCGATTTTATCCGCTCCGAAAAGCAATGGGACTTTACCAAACATTGGCACTATATTAGTGTTGATTCGGGTGTTACCGTTCAGCAGGTGATTGACTCCACCGCTAAAACACCAACTATTGATAACGTGGTTGAAGCCATTGAACTGATGAAAAAAATTTTAAATGATGATGCCGCGGCCACTAAACAATTACAGGACTTGGCAAATAAAAATGGAGCAACCCTGTTATCGGGTTCTATCAAGGCAACCGCCTTGGCTTTTTTAATCCACTTTATTGGAGATATTCACCAGCCCATGCACGTAGGCAAAACAGCTGATTTTGGAGGCAATACCATTTCAGTAATGTACTTTTCTAAAAAAACAAACCTGCATTCGGTGTGGGATGGCGCCATTATTGAAAACGAACAGTTAAGCTTTACCGAGTTTGCCGCCTTTGTTAATAAAAGCCACTTATCCAACAAGGGAGTTTGGGAAAAGGATGGCATAAACACTTGGGCCACAGAATCAGTAAAATTTAGGGGTAAAATTTACGAGGCATTGTATACCAATAAAAACGTGGATAAATCAACCAACTTACCCTCGTTTGCGTATGATTATCAACATGATTTTATTGCAGTGGTTTACGAAAGAATAGCAGCAGCAGGGTATAGGGCAGCATTTGTAGTGGATGAAATTTTTAAAGAGTAGATCTAAGCAATTGCCTTGATATAAGCTGTATCTAAGCTTACATTTTAGTTTGCTGCACAGGTTAATCCATTAGCACAATTGTAGGCCCTAAAATTTGTTTAATCGGGATGCCACTGTTGCCACAACCATTGTGGTTATGGGTTACTTATTTCGTAGTTTCGGCCCCCATTTGTTTGCCAAGGTTTTCAAACTCAACATCATTAGGTTCCCACAGTTCTATTTTGTTTCCTTCTACATCCAGAATATG
>RDYC01000264.1 GCA_004293295.1 Bacteroidota bacterium | reverse complement strand
CCAGCGGGGTCGCACGATGTGGTTTAATTTTTTTATAAACATTAAACTTCTTTGAAGTTTTATCCCCCTCCGGCACGCAATATAAAAGCTGTCGAAGACCTTTGGTCTGTAACCTAGAAGGAAATTCGGAAATGTACAACTGATTATCCTAACTGTTTTCGCCTTGTTCATATTCATAAAAATGTTTTATGTTTGAGTAGCGAAACGCTGTTAATATACACACTTACATGATCACATGTTATAGAGAAAAATAGCAATGAAAAAAATTATACTTTTATTTACCCTATTTGGTTTTACATTAAGTTATTCTCAAAATCTTTAAATCGAAAAATATAAAGATTGTAACTTAACAAGTTTCTGTCTTGATTGTGCAGACACAAAGGCTGCAAGGAGACAATCAATGAGGTTTGAAAAGCGTAATTAACTACTAAACTGGCAATTTATTATAGTTGATATTAACAATTAAAAAAATGATTATAACGATTAACGTAAAACGGTTATTGCTGACAACAACTGTTTGTACCTTTGCGGCCGTTCTTCCACTTATTGTTACAACAACCGAAAGTTTTTACCCATATTACGTTCCTTTGCTTTTTTCTATAGCTGTTACGCTGACAAGTTTTAACAGAATAATCACCAAGAGGAAATATCAAGCGTTTGTAATAACCGCTTTGCTGATGACTTCACTTTTTTTTCTTTCAATCATGTTAGGGCTAAGTTTAGTTGATAGTTTCTTTAGCCAATATGCATTATATTTTATATGTGTACTATCAGGACTACTGACAGTGCTCATTTTCAGTATGGCGGTTAAAATAGATAATTTAAAATTTGGACTCATAGTAACAAGTTTACTTGCACTTTCGACACCACTTATTACTAAACAACTTCAGGGACAGAAAATCCTAAATATTGGATTCTTCGATGACCCAGCAACATTTTTTATAATTTGGCAGACAATTATTGGACTTGCGTTAGCAATAAGTATATGGACAAAAACGAGCACAGAAACAGAAAACAACTAACTGGTGATAGAACTCTGTCCATAACAATACTTACCCCATTGACGTGGACAGCCCGTTCCGCTAACACAATGTTTGTGGATTGTGGGTGATTTTTAAACCTTCGCTATATCACCTAAATACCCTATTTTTGGGTAACAAAAAGTAGCTTAAACAAAGGCTTACCGATAAAAACAGCATAATATGAAAACATACCTCCAAACGTCTTTTGCCTTTATATTACTTATGTTGTTCGCTTTGGGTTGCAGTAAGAATGATGATAAACCAATAGTCCCAAGTTCGAATATTACTTATTCAAACTCACCGGTTGATTTGCAAGGCATCAGTGCAAATTTTGCCAAAGACATTGCGTATGATACCAAAGCCAGGACCCAGTTCGATATTTGGTTACCTCAATCGAACAGCCCAACCGGGTTGGTAATTTATGTGCATGGTGGTGGTTTTACAAGTGGGGACAAGGATTTTGTATATACCGTACAATCAGGCGGTGCTTGGGATTTTCCAACAGATATTCGGTATTTGCTCCAAAACAAGATTGCCTTCGCCACCATTCGTTATACGCTGCTTAACACAACCGGAGAAACTGAAGGCATTAAAAAACCAATGGCTGATATAAAACGGGCTTTACAATACATCAGAAGCCGGGCAACTGAATTTAATATTGATAAGAATAAAATAATATTGGCTGGCAATTCAGCAGGTGCGGGTGCTTCCTTGTGGATAGCGTTTAACAATGATTTTGCAAACCTCCAAAGCAGCGACCCCGTTTTAAAAGAATCAACCAGGGTAAAAGCGGTGGTTGCAAGAGAAACCCAATCAAGCTACAATATTGAAGACCGTTGGATAAATGAGGTGTTTATTGATTATAACCTAACTTGGTCAGCCATTTTGGCTAGCGAAACCGGTAATATTCAAAAACTGTATGGAGTAACTTCGTCTGCCCAATATGAATCACCGGCCATTGATGCCTATCGTGCCGAAGTTGACATGTTGGCTTTACTGACAGCTGATGACCCCGAAATTTGGGTAAACAATACGTTGAGGAATGTGGTGAACCCGTATAATCCGTACAATCCTGATGTGCCTTCGCACCACGCCTTTCATGCAAGAGAGTTGAAAGAGCGAGCAGATGCTGTGGGTGTAAAAAACATCACTTACTATGGCAGAAATCCAACCATATATGCTGACCCAAGCAATGAAAGTTGGACAGCATTTTGCAAAAGGAAAATTAATGAGTAGTTTGTTACACGCTTTTGCAAACAATTACCGGTGATGATGATGCTATACGTGTGCGGTTGATTTAATGAAAACGTGAAAAAGAATAACCTTGGCCGCATTAAACCTTTTCACCCAAACACCATCTTATGGATAATTAAAATTGTAAAACATGAAATTGTACCACTTTTTATTCTTGTTATTGCCTGTTGTAAGTTGCAATAAAAAAGAAGATGAGGCGCAGCCAACACAGGCAGAATCTATGTATTTTCCAGGTGATACCAATGCTACATGGGAAACCAAACCCTTAGCCACTCTAGGCTGGAAAGAAAATGCTGTTCAGCCATTAAAAGATTTTCTTACGCAAAAAAACACCAAATCGTTTATAATTCTGGTAAATGGAAGAATTGTAATGGAAGAGTATTTTAACGGACACACGGCATCAAGCACTTGGGAGTGGAATAGTGCCGGAAAAACCTTAGTGGCCACCACCACCGGAATTGCGCAGCAAGAAGCCTTATTAAATATCGGCAATAAAGCTTCTGATTATTTGCGCACAGGCTGGACGAATATGCCATTAGAAAAAGAAAATCTAATTACCGTAAAACATTTACTCTCCATGACATCAGGGAATGATGATACCAAACAATTGGTAATTAAACCAAACCTCATCTATGTGGCTGATGCAGGAACAAGGTGGGCCTACAGCAATATTTTTCAGAAATTGATGGATATTGTGGCAAGTGCCTCGAGTAAGCCATTTGAAGCGTATTTTAACGAAAAGTTAAAAACCAAAATAGCTATGGACGGGTATTGGGATGTTGGACCAATTTTTACCATTTACCACAGCACAACCAGGAGCATGGCCAGATTTGGGCTTTTGGCGTTAAACCAAGGAAAATGGAACAACACACAAGTCATCAATAAAACATTTTTTACTGAGAGCGCGTCAACATCGCAAAACATCAATCCTGCTTATGGGTATTTGTGGTGGTTAAATGGAAAAACAAACTTCATGATTCCCGGTGAACAAACAGTTTATCAAGGGTATTTGGTTCCAAATGCTCCGGCAGATATGTATGCAGCAATGGGAGCAAAAGATCAACGCATTTACGTAGTTCCAAGTAAAAACATGGTGGTGATACGAATGGGGGAAGCCGCTGACCCGGCAAACCCAAATTTTGCTATATCAGGTTTTGATAATGAACTTTGGGCTAAAATGAACGCAGTTATTAACTAAACAACAACCAGCTCGCTATGTGTAACCACAGGCGCAATCCCTTTCTCTTAAAATAACCATCACCCCAAATAGCCTGGAAATTTGGACTTGTTTATTTTTTAACGCAACTTTACCCTGTTAGTGGTGGCGCAAGTTAAATGAGCGGATAAGTAAGAGTTACGCATATCACCCTGATTAAATAATTTCTCTCAACATGGAACAGCTAAAATATCCCATCGGGCACTTTAATAAACCGGCAACGGTTACTACAGATACCGTTGAAGAATGGATTACAGTGATAGCCAATTTCCCCAAAAGGCTTTCTGGCGAAGTGATGCTTTTAACTGATGAACAATTGGATACGCCTTACAGACCGGAGGGTTGGACCATCAGGCAAGTGGTTCATCACTGTGCCGATAGCCATATGAATAGCCTGATACGATTTAAGCTGGCTTTAACCGAAGACAACCCAACCATAAAGCCATATTACGAAGAGCGGTGGGCAGAACTTAGTGATAGTAAAAATTGGCCGATTGCGGCAAGCCTAAACATGTTGGAAGGCATACATGAGCGGTGGGCAATATTGTTAAGTAGCTTAGCGCAGGAGCAATTGGCCCGCACTTTTTTTCATCCCGGGAGTGGACAAACCTGGCGGATTGATGAAGCCATTGGGTTGTATGCTTGGCACTGTAACCACCACTTGGCCCATATTACTGAAACAAAAAAGCAGAATCAGTGGGGGCAAAATGAAAAAGTAGCATAACAAGCAACGCCTATCGAATAACCAAGTAAGGACAGTGGGCTGTTTGTGAACAGGTATGGTAAAAAGAAATAAATGATTTTGCTTGTAGCAAACACAAATCCGTTATTTGGTGGTACAAAAGGCAATAATTACACCACATCCATCATGCAACAATTATTATTAAGGCAAGAAAGCAAACAGGACATAGAAGAAGTGTTTGAGTTGATTTATTCGGCCTTTGGACAAGAGGATGAAGCAAAGCTGGTAAATGCGTTGCGAAACAATCAAACCGCTTTTATTCCAGAACTTTCCCTTGTTGCAGTCCATCATAAAACCATTGTTGGCCACATCCTGTTTACAAAAATTAATATCATAAGCAATAACGGAAACGTAAACGAAAGTTTAGCATTAGCGCCATTGTCGGTGAGGCCCATGTTTCAAAAAAAAGGTATTGGCGGACAACTCATCAAAAAGGGACTTGAGGTTGCAAAAGAGTTGGGCTATAAATCGGTTATTGTTTTGGGCCACCAACAATATTACCCAAAATTCGGATTTCAACCGGCCCATAAGTGGCATATCAATGCGCCATTTAAGGTCTCTGCCAATTCATTTATGGCTATGGAGTTAATACCAGATGGACTTAAGGACTTATCGGGAATGGTGGTTTATCCCCAAGAGTTTAATAGTTTAAGATGAGTAGGTAATTGTTGCTGCTTTTTTACAGTAAAAATTACCAAGCTTTGGCGACCTTTGCAGTTGGCTATGGCCTGCAATAATGCGAGTAGATTCGCAACCGACTTTAGTTAGCCGAAAAATAATAGAGCAACCAATGAAAGAATTTCTAAATTCATTTAACATACTCACCAAGGATGAAATAGCTCACCTAATAGCGTTATCAACCCCAAAACTGATGCATAAAGGGGATTTTTTTATCCGCGAGGGCGAAATTTGCGAAGAAGTTGCTTTTGTGGTAAATGGCACGCTGCGTTCTTTTATCTTGGCTGAAAATGGCGAGGAGATGACGTATTGCATCACTTTTCCCAATAACCTGATGACGGCCTATTCTTCGTTTATCACCGGGCAACCCACGGAAGAAAATATACAAGCCGTCTCTACTGTTGAGTTGTTAATCATGTCAAAAAATACCATCAACGATTTGGCAAATACGCATGTTAATTGGTTAAAATTTTTAAAAGTAGTAGCAGAACAACAATACATTGAACTAGAAAAAAGAATATTCCAGTTGCAAAAAAACAATGCAGTGAAAAGATATTCGGAATTGCTCAAGCATCAGCCGGAATATGTGAAGCATATTCCTTTAAACTATTTGGCATCCTATCTTAACGTAACACAACGGCACCTGAGCAGAATCAGGAAAGAAATTAATTTTTAGACAAATGTCCTTTCTAACCTATTGCGTGAGCAATAGTTTTGCCTTATCGAATGATAACAAGGTGTTTTGGAAAAAAAGTGGCTGATAACGCCTCTTGAGAACTGGCATTTTTTGTTGCCGGTTTAAAATCGCGATGGGTTTATCTGCTGATACTTCGGTGTTGAAAAGCACCAAGTATCACCTTGCTCCATGTTTATCATCGGCCTTATGCTGTGTTTTACCATACTAGAAAACAATGAAAAATATATTAATCATCAATGGGCATCCCAATAAGGATTCGTTTAACTTTGGCATTGCCGCAGCCTATAAAAATGGGGCTGAAAACGCTGGAGCAACAGTAAAAGAAGTGGTTATTGCCGATTTGAAATTTAACCCAAACCTGCAGTTTGGTTACCAGAAAAAAAGCGAGTTAGAACCGGATTTGCTGCTTGCTTGGGAAAAAATAAAATGGGCAGATCATTTGGTTTGGGTGCACCCTGTGTGGTGGGGAGGGCTTCCTGCAATTACTAAAGGGTTTATTGATCGGCTTTTTTTGCCGGGGTTTGCCTTTAAATATCGCGAAAATTCTGTTTGGTGGGATAAGTTGTTAGCAGGTAAAAGCGGTCACATCATCACCACGCTTGATCAACCAAGTTGGTATTATTGGTTTAAATATGGGCGGCCAAGTGTTAACCAGCTTAAAAAAGCCACACTAGGATTTTGTGGCGTTGCACCAATTAACGTAACTTATCTTGGTGTTATTAAAACAGCCGACATTACGTTAAGGGAAAAATGGTTGAATAGGGTAACAGAAATGGGCAAAAAATTAAAGTAATAAGTAACTGAACAAGGGCTCCCTGAATCCTTTTTTACTAAAAAATCATTCGGCAGAGAATCAATACCGAAATTTGACGCATGAGTTAAAGGTTTTATGTAAACTTGTACTTGGATTAGTAAAGGGCAATGAAACCTCAGATTTTTGAACCATCAAAAACACTTGAACCATTTGTGCAGTGTTATTGGAACTTAGAAGCGGATAAAGAAGATACACCGTTAAAAAATACCATTGTTCCTGATGGCACCATGAAACTCATTTTTCATTATGGCGATACCTACAAGCACCATCCCCCAAGCGGAAAAAGTGTGCTGTTGCCCAAATGCTTTTTAATTGGACAACTAACGCGGCCTTATGTGGTAGAACCTGTGGGGGTTACCGGATCGTTTGTGGTTAGGTTTCACCCAAACGGGTTTTTACCGTTTTCTACTATTCCCATAAAAAAAATGGAAAACACGGCTGTACCAATAGGTAAGCTGTTTGGTCAGGAAGGGGAAACAATCGGGAATAAAATTTTAGCGGCACATTCAACTTTAGAAAGGATTAACCATATTGAGGCTTTTTTGTTGAAACTACTAACCGATAAAAAGGTAATAGACCACGTGGTAAAATCAACCATAGAAACCATGCTAGAAGCCAATGGGAAATTTGCGGTGAGCGAATTTTCGCAAAAGATGAACATTAACCGCAGGCAATTGGCCAGGAAATTTTCAACAACCATAGGTTTAAGTCCCAAACAACTATCAAAAACAATTCGCATACAAGCCGCGCTAAAAACCTTGTTGGCTAAAGAAACAATTTCACTAACGGATTTGGCCTACGAAAATGAATATTTTGACCAGGCTCATTTCATAAAAGATTTTAAAGAGTTTACCGGGCTAACCCCTAAGGAGTTTTACGGAGAAGAGTTAAAAATGTCATTGATTTTTGATCGCAAGGGATAGCCTTGTCCCATTTTTACAATTTTACCATTTGCCATCTTCGCAACTTTGTCGGGCAATGTTGCAATAACAATCTTTAATTTTTTAAAAAATGACAAATGTAAATCCGGTTGGTTGGTTCGATATTTATGTGTCCGACATCCAACGAGCAAAAAAATTTTACGAAACAGTTTTTAACGTAAAACTGGTTGATTTACCTCTGGAATGGGGCAAACAATCATTATTCCCTTTTAGCCCGGAAAGTCCCAATATTTCAGGAGCATTGGTTGAAAAAGTTACCATGCAGCCAAATGCAAACAACACCGTGGTATATTTTGAAACTGCAGATTGTGTGGCCGAAGAAAAACGAATTGAAGAGGCGGGAGGTAAGGTAGTGCAACCTAAAATGCATATTGGTGAATTTGGATACGTATCAGTATTTATTGATAGTGAAGGAAACACTGTTGGGCTGCATTCGTTAAAGTAAGATAGGTATGGCATACAATGAAGCCCTTGCCAACAGGGTGCGCGAATTTCTTGCAGAGGTTCCTCAAATTGAGGTAGAAGAAAAAGAGATGTTTGCGGTGTTAAATTTTATGGTAAATGGCAAAACCTGTGTTTGTGTGAGTAACGAGAATTTAATGTTGCGTTTCGACCCTGATTTGCAAGAAGAACTTTCGCAGCATACCGGCTATGAAACCATGTTGATGAAAGGCAAAACCTATAAAGGTTATTGTTACATAACCCCGGAAGGTTTTAAACAGAAAAAAGATTTTGCCTATCTAATCAACCTTTGTCTTGATTATAACAAGGTTTCAAAAAAGAATAAAAAAGCTAAAACAACAAAAACAACCCGCCATTAGCGGGTTGTTTTTGTTAAAGGTGATGATGGCAGCAAAGCCAACCAATAGCGTTGCATTAAGGTGTATAACCCGATAAGTGCCGATAAATGGCGTTTATTGGTGTTAGCAATAAGTTTTATTCCTAAATACCATATCATACAATCAGTAATACTTAAAAAAAACACCTTATAACCAATTGGTTATATTAATAAATGGTGCTATTTTAAAATACATAGTATAACTAAGTACATAGTATAGTATATTTGTTGCATGAACGATGAATTTATTCATAAATGGCAATCGCAAGTAAAAAAAGGAACATTGTCCTTTATTGTTTTATTGGTTTTAAGTGAACGAGAACTATATGGTTATGAGTTAATAGAAAAGATAAAAGACCTCACCAAAATTGATATAGCAGAAGGAACACTGTATCCTTTAATGAACCGATTAAAAGAGGATAACCTGTTGGATTCGAAGTGGGTTGAGCAAGAAACCGGAATACCACGGAAGTATTATTTCTTAACCAAACAAGGAAAATTAACCCTCAAACAAATGAAACTCCAATGGATAAACCTTCAACAAGTAATCACCAAATTGATGTAAGCAACATGGAACTAAAACGAATAACATTTAAGCGAGCTGAAGCCCAAGCCATTTATGATAACTATTTAAAAAAAATACAGGCAGCCACTAAAAACTTAGCCCACCAAGATCAACAAGATATTTTGATGGAGTTGAATAGCCATATTTTCGAAAGCTTGTCGCAGTTAAAAAATGAGGATGAAGTGGCAGGAATATCAGACGTTATTCAACGACTTGGAGTTCCAAAAGAAGTATTGAAGCCACTGGTTGCAGAAAAAAAGTTACACCA
>RDYC01000263.1 GCA_004293295.1 Bacteroidota bacterium | reverse complement strand
ATGGGGAGAAAAATTTATGCTAACCTGAAAAGAGCTATTCAATATGTTATTTCCATACACATCCCTATTATCTTAACCTTATTTATTCCACTAGCCTTTGGATGGATTTATCCCAATATCTTTTCTCCAATCCACATTATTTTTCTTGAGATTATCATGGGACCTACCTGCTCTATCATCTATGAAAATGAACCGATGGAAAAGGACGCCATGTTAAAACAACCTAAAGCGTTAACGGTAACCTTTTTCAATTGGAGGGAATTATCATTAAGCATTCTTCAAGGGCTTACAATTACAATGGGAACTTTATTTATCTATCAATATTCAGCTTGTAATGGGTATAATGAAGCACTCACAAGAACCATGACTTTTACAACATTGATAACAGCAAATATTTTTCTTACGTTGATAAATCGCTCATTCTTTTATTCTTTGCTTACAACATTAAGCTACAAGAACAACATGGTTTTATTCATTATCCTTGTTACCATTGCAATTGTTGCGCTAATTCTTTTGGTTCAACCCATTACACTCTTTTTTAAGTTTGAAAGAATAACCTTGCTCCAACTCCTGTTGTGTGTCGAAGTTGGTTTTATTTCAGTTGTTTGGTTTGAAGCAGTTAAATGGTTCAGGCGCATGGAAGGGTAAGTGCTGTTAACTTAGGTATCCGCACTCGTGTCATCGGGTTGATGAAACACCTCATAGAAGAGTATTAAGAACCAAATACATTAAAACATGGCAAAGTATAAACCATAATTACTAATGCCAGCTCCTTTTTTATAAACCACAGCAGTTCTTTAAGTGCAAGCAAACCCAACCTGTAAATCATGCAATAAAGAGCCATAGTTGTGTAATAGCAGTGGCTTGTTTACGGTCTATTTTTGATAATGAAAAATAACACCATGGAAAAGGAACATTCATCTCTCTTTTATCATCCTCTTGAAGAGTTATGGAACAGTGCTCGTAAGCAACTGAAAAGCGGGCTAAATATTTTAAGCGATGAGGACTTTCTGGAACCATGTAACGAAAACGACCATTTACTTGCCGATATAGAGAAACGACAGTTTGATGATAATAACGTAAACATACCAATAAAAGACTAACATGAAAAACTACATCTACTTAATATGTTATACAATCGTGCTAAGCACAACTAGTATAAATCATTTAAAAGCGCAAGAAACCTATGGCAATACCGTAAATATTGGTATTGGCGTTGGAGGTTACGGAGGATATTATCATTATACCAATGCCACCTTGCCCGTACTGCATTTTGATTACGAATTAAATGTGGCGAAAAATTTTACACTGGCTCCTTTCATTAATTTCGCATCATATACCAATGATTATTATTGGGGAAATAATAACACCCCCTATCGGTATTATACGTACCGAGAAACAGTAATACCCATAGGTTTAAAAGGATCATTTTATTTTGATGAGTTATTGAAAGCAACAAGTAAATGGGATTTTTACTTAGCGGGTTCATTAGGATTTGCCGTCATAAATTCCCGCTGGGAACAAGGCTATAACGGCAATAGAGATTATTACAAATCTGGTAACCTGGTTTTTATGGATATTCATATGGGTGCAGAGTACCATTTTAACAGCTCATTGGGTGCATTCTTAGATTTATCTACAGGAGTATCTACAATCGGACTAGCCATTCACACCAAACAAGTAAAATAATGAATCAGTTATTATACATCTTCGCAATTATATTGGTTATTTTATGGGCTATTGGTTATTGGGGTTACCAAGCAGGCGGCATCATACATATTCTTTTGGTATTGGCAGTAATTGCAATACTGCTCCGAGTTATTCAAGGAAAAAGTATGCGTTAATCATCAATAACAACATGCTTGTTTACCTCAAGAGGTAAGCAGGATAATGGTCGGGGTAGGCACTACCCTGACCATTTGTTGTTAAAAGATACCTTGGTTTAAGGGCATAATCAGGATTCTGTTAGCGATGACAAAATTCAGTCGCCATATTAGGATAAACCAATCTTTGAAGAAGCGATTCCAATGCTTACGGTTTAACTGAAACAATACAACGAATAGTGTAACAACTAATGGGAGTTGTGTAACATAAACGAAATGGATACAAGTAGGTTTGTAGTGTAATAATGATGTTACAAAAAAATCAAACTTATGATAAAAAAATTACAACAAAAGGGTTTTTCAAATACGCTTAGTAGTTGGAAACAAACGATATTTATTATCTCCATATTACTCACTATGAGTTTCACAAGTGTCCAAGGCCAATCATACGAGCGAAAATGGAACTTGGGTTTATTGGGTGGTATTAGCGTTTATGCCGGAGACCTCGGCAACGGCATGACAGATTTTACCTCTGATGTGTTTAAACAGAATATTATTGTTGGAGGAACATTTAGCCGTTACATTAATCCATCATTCGATGTTGCATTAATGGGTACTTATGGTTCTTGGGGGTATTACAAAAATGGTGTTACTCTTTTTAAAGGATATATGACCCATGGAAACATACACTTCAAATACAAATTTAATAACGGCTATTTGCTTAAAGAAGAAAGCCGGTTAGCCCCATATATTTTTGTCGGAGCAGGTATGTCAGATTTTAAGGGATCCAATATTAACAATGGGCAAGACTACCCTATTATTGGTGGAGCAGGAATGCGGTTACGACTTAGTGATGCAATCAGCATTAACTATCAAGCAACTTATGGCTACATGAATTCTGCTTACAACGACCCTTCAAGTGGTGTGTCACCAAAGGGTACTGATCAGTTTATGTTTCATACCATTGGTTTTGGTTTTAACCTTGGGCCTGCAAAAGATGAAGACAAAGACGGGATATCAGATAAAAAAGACAATTGCCCCAATACACCGGGTGGTGTAAAGGTAGATGCCAAAGGTTGTCCGTTAGATGGCGATGGAGATGGCGTAATGGATTATCAAGATAAATGCCCTGCTGTGGTAGGAGATGCCTCAACCCAAGGTTGCCCTGATACAGATAAAGACGGCATTGCAGATAAAGACGACCAATGCCCCAACGAAGCAGGACCGGCTACTTTAAAGGGCTGCCCGGATGCAGATGGCGATGGTATTATAGATAGTAAAGATAAATGTCCGAATATAAAAGGAACCTTAGCGTTAGATGGTTGCCCGGATAAAGATGGTGATGGCATACGTGATGAAGATGATGCCTGCCCAACTGTAAAGGGAGTAGCATTGTTTAAAGGTTGCCCTGATACCGATGGTGATGGAATTGAAGATGCCAAAGACATGTGCCCAAATTTAAAAGGTGTATTGTTAACCAACGGTTGCCCCGACACCGATAATGATAGGGTACATGATGGGATTGATAAATGTCCAAATGTTTCAGGAAGTCCAACACATGCTGGTTGCCCGGATACAGATAATGATGGTGTTTTTGATGATATTGACAACTGCGTAACCATACCGGGAACTGCCGCAAATAAAGGATGCCCTGAGTTGAAAAAGGAAACCAAACAACTGTTTCAAAAAGCACTACAAGGCATACAATTTGAAACGGGTAAGGCTGTAATTAAACCCATTTCTTACCCTATTCTTAATGCCATAGTAAAGGTGATGCAAGAAAACCCCAGCTACAAGCTAAACATTGGTGGTCATACAGATGATGTAGGAGAGGATGAAATGAATATGACACTTTCACAGGATAGGGCATCTGCTGTGGCTAATTACCTCATTTCAAAAGGAGTTAACCCTGTTAAAGTTACCGCCTCAGGATATGGCGAAACACTTCCTGTTGATACCAATAAATCAGCAAAAGGCCGCACACGCAACCGCAGGGTGGAGTTTAATGTAGAGTTTTTAGAAATAGTAAAATAAATAGTTAAATCAATTCAACGTAAAAAGCCACGGCAGTTATTGCTGTGGCTTTTTATGTTGTAATTAACCACGTTAAAAGCCGAATTAATGAGGTAATCCTCATAAAATGGTTGTAAAATGGAATTGAGGAAATAGCTTAAATTAGTTAAGTAAATACTGATAGCTTTTTTAAAACCAATAGCTGAATTGCAGCATACCAATTTTAATACAAAATTACTTGTAAGAAATAGCATTGAAACGAAGTGGAATTGTTTAATCAGGGTTAAAAGTTGTTGCACCGTTAACTAGATTAATATACTTTAATGCCAAGCTGTTTTACCACTAAACTTGGTCTTAATTTTGCAAACATAACCTCACATCATATAACTCCCCTGGGCTAAACATACACCATCTTTGTCAAGTAATAGTTTGTTACACATTAATAATAAAGTCATGGCAACAACAAGCACAACACAAACCGAAAACAAAGGAACTTGGTTAGAACAAAAGAGCAAGTTAAAAGCAAAGTTTCCTGTACTTACGGATGCTGATCTTACCTATGAAAATGGGAAGAAAGATGAAATGCTCAGTAAGGTTGAAAAAAAGCTAGGAAAAACAAAACAAGAGCTTCATGATATTATAGGCAAACTATAGTCACTGAAAATCATGTAAAACAAGTGCCGTTTAGCTTAAGGACTATTCGGCACTTGTTTGTTGTTAAAAGTACGAGCGGAAAGAGCATGCTAATCCTTGGCGGTTTGCGCCCATAAAAAAAACCAGCCTGCGCGTATTGCACAGAACCGGGCTGTAGTTTTTCATGTGCCCATGAAGATGTTATTCAATAAGCAATTTTTGGATGTGATGATGCGGAAAAAAGATGACATTGTATGTTGGGTGTTAAATATTGAAGGAAGATATTGATTTTACAGCCCGAAGCTCGGATGTTTATATTCCCAAAATAAAGAAGTATATTTTCACAAAATAAACCTTGGCAACAATCAAAATAATGAACTTACATGTCAGCGCATATAGCCCTAAGTTGAATAGGCTATACCAAATTGTACAATTGTGTTGAGTTAGTTATGGAAGGGAAATGAATTAAGCCTCCAAACGAGCTTTTCTCACATCAATTGCTTCAACACCCTTTGGAGTTCTTTTTAAAGTAAAAGTTACCACGTCCATTTCTTTAGCCGGATATTTTAGCCCGCGTTTATGAACAAATATTTCGGTGTTGGTGAGCTTTTCTCTAATAAAGCCAAAACCTTTTTTAGGATCGTAGTATTTTAAAGTACCTGTTTTAATCATCTTATGCTTATTTATAAACAAACTTACCTTTATCAATTGAGGTAATCAAATCATTTCTAGGTATTTTTTGCACAATTCAAGCCTATAAAATTTAGCGTTGTATATTGGTTTAAGTAGGGGATTAACTTAATAACTTGAAGTGCGCAGAAGGAGACTCGAACTCCTACAGGTTTTACCCCACTGGCTTCTGAGACCAGCGCGTCTACCAATTTCGCCACCTGCGCTTCTTTTGTTAAATGCAAATATAAAGAGAAGGAATTAATCAATAGCAAAGGTTTCTATTGAATGAAAAATGAAATCGTAGGCAGTAAAACAAATCATTAAACAATAAGAACTACAATAAATCTGTAAATTATGCGCACCTTTGTTTATAAATTACGCAGCAACAAAGTCTATTATTTAATGTGAATATATGTTAAAGCCCGGTTATTATTACGACTTAACTATTTTAGAAAAAAACGAAGAGGGATATTGGTTTGGCAAAGACACAACCCAAATGGCGTTACTACCCACACAATATGCAGACAGTGGTTTGCTTAAAGGGGATAAGCTTACCGTTTTTTTATACCATAATGCCATGCATTTGTTATGTGCTTCTACTCAAAAATCAAAAGCTAAAGTTGGGGATTTAGCTACGCTCAAAGTAACGAGTATGACCCCTGCAGGGGCTTACCTCGATTGGGGGCTTCCACAGGATTTATTACTTCCAAGGGCTTTGCATGAAGATGACTTACAAACCGGGGATTACTGCTTAGTAAAAGTGATATTTGATGAACCAACCGGAAAGGTTATTGCAAAAGAGAAATTAGGAGATGAGTTGAGCAATGAAGTGCTAACCGTAAAAGATAAAGAGGTGGTTCAATGCATTGTGTATAAAGATACCGAGTTGGGCTACCAAGTTATCGTAAATGAAAAACACTTGGGCTTGTTGCATTATAATGAAGTGTTTAAAGATTTATATGTAGGCGATGTATTTACCGGGTTTATCAAAGATATTAAAGAAGACAATAAACTCAACATCATGATTGGTAAACCCGGCTACCAAAGGGTAGAAGGAGAAGAAGGAAACATCTTGCACCAACTGCACAAAAACAATGGTTACCTGCCATATCATGATAAAAGCAATGCTGAAATTATTTATACGGTATTTGGCATGAGCAAAAGAACATTTAAAATGACCATCGGAAAGTTGTACCGAGACAAAAAAATTCTTATTGAAGAAGACGGAATTCGTTTGATTTAACTGATGATGGAACCCGATCGCGAAGTACTTATTAGCATAGTGACCACCCCAATGCCTTTCGGTAAATATAAAGGTAGGTTATTGGCAGATTTGCCTGATTACTACCTAGAATGGTTTGCGCGCAAAGGTTTTCCAAAAGGGAAGCTCGGCATGGCTTTGCATACTGTTTATGAGATAAAACTAAATGGCTTACATGATTTAATAACCCGGTTAAAGGCAACTTATGCTAAATAACAAAATCATCAAATAACAAGTGTTTTATTTCCCACCACCTAATGCCTTTTTGGTATTCAATAACTAAAGGAAGTTTAGTTTTTCTTTTACCTTTTACTTCGTTTTTTAATACAATTTCCAACACAGCGGTGGCATAAGTATCGTCTTTAGAAATGGAAACATGCTTAATGTCGAATCCAATTACCAAAGCACTTTTTTGGGTTAAATGAAATGTTCTTACAGCCTTTAACAAATATTCAGGAGCAACAAGCTCATTATTCAGCATAATTTCTTGTCCGGATAAATGTTCAAGCAAGGTATCGTCCTCTGTTTCCGGATTAAATAAATCGTTAATAAATCTGGTTAATTGCGTTGTAACTTCATGCTCGTAGTTAGGATGAAATTCTTCATAAATAAAATGTGTAACAAATCCAGGCATATTCACCTTGGGAATTTGCTTTAACATCAATTCCTCCGTTAAAAAATGATAAACCACTTTCGGTTCGTAATCAGCAAGAAAATCAACCGTTATGTGGTGTTTAAACAACAGCTTGAGTATTCGTATGATTTCTATGGAGAGTCGTTCTCCACTAAGCGAAGCAATCGGCTTAAATTTAGGGGAGCCCACAATCTGATAAATGCTGGTTTCTTTGGCTTCACGCATTTGTTTTTCAAACAAACTCATTTGCTTTAAAAACTCATTTTCAACAATTAATGGTATTTCAGGGTTGTTACTATCGGAAAAATTAAGGTTAATAGGTTTGCCAAACTTTTGTTCCAATTCTATTTTAAGTACTTGATTTTCCATATGCAATTCCTCTTCCAAGGTAAGCCCATCCTTATTTAACTTAGATGCTTGTATGAGTTGATGTTCAACAAGTGTTTGACTATAATCTTGATAAGGGTCTTCGCCATGAATATAGTTATTCCACCAACTTACCGGAGAGAAGTAGTCAATCTTTTTATACAATTTATCCAATAGCAGGTTCTCTTCCACATCAAAATCCAATTCATCATAATGCGCAAACATTAAACAACGGTTTTCAACTTGGGAAACAATGGAGTTTAAATAAGCAACGGTACTTTTATTTTTGGTATTTGTTACCGCTTCAATTGTTTGTGTCTCTGCAAGTATTTTAGTAATTAATACACTTGGAAACATTGATCTTTTTAGTAAGTTGGTAAGCCGGGTTTTAAACCTAGGGAACGCGCGTTTAATACTTTTTCCCTCTACAATTACCGTTAATAAACTGGCATGATGCACAAACAACAACAACCCTTTTCCTTTAAAGGCTGTTCGGGCCGTTGTCACATACCATTCATTTAAATCATTCGCTTCTATGGGGCTTTGGCTGGCTATTGCACTAGATAAACTTAAAGCTCTTTTGGTTGCTCTTATTAGCATGCGTTCTGTTCTAAATAAGCAACAAAATAATGCTTTATTTTTAAATTAAGTGGCACAAACCATGCAATGGTTCAATTGGCAATCTAATTCATTTGTTTTCAGGTGCGTAAACAAGAATGCGAGCAATGGTACCATTCGTTTTAATAAAACAATGTTCAATGATTTCAACGCCTTGGTACTCTTGAAAAGACTCGTTTACCAGCGTACTGTCTAAAACATTTGCATGAAAAGTTGTAGGGAGGTTAAAACCTCTTGCTGGTTTATATGAGTCAGCCATAAATAAGCGGTGATTAGCTGTTACTTGGTTTCGTCTGAGGTGATTTTTTTTAGGGACTTTATTCATACCAACAGATTTATAAAGTAAAATGAATGATTCTTGTAGCCTGCACACCAAGGAGGCATTTCCCCTTGGTGTGCAGAAGAACTAGTTTTGCTTTTTGCTTCCTAATAGCACAAACTCAGATAGCACAATATTAGTGGTATATCGTTTAATACCGTCTTTGTCAATATAACTATTGTTGCTGAGTTTGCCTTCAATGGCTACCTCGCTCCCTTTTTTCAATAACTTTTCAGCCAATTCAGCTTGTTTACCCCATACCGTGATGTTGTGCCATTGCGTTTCGGTAATGCGTTCGCCATTTTCGTTTCTGTAAGATTCATTAACCGCAAGCGAAAGGCGAGTGAGTTTTTTACCGCTGTTTAAGTTTTTAACATCGGGGTTTTGTCCTAAGTGCCCAATGAGGCGCACACTGTTTTTTAAGTTGTTCATACGTGTTGTTTTTTAAGTTTTGTAAATGTCTACTAGTGTCGGAAAGTCTTACAACAGGTTTTGTTTTTGTTGTTTGTTCAATCAACGGTACAAAGTTGTTAATGGGGCATTGGCCTATCCGTATATTATCCGTTTATAAACGGGTATACTCGGGTAAATCGCGCTTTGCCCTTGTTATTAAGGTGTTTAGGCTAATTACTTTTTTTAATAAATTCTATCCAATAGCAATGTGAGGGGCTAGTTTTTTATTTAGCATGGTTCATCTA
>RDYC01000262.1 GCA_004293295.1 Bacteroidota bacterium | reverse complement strand
AGAGTTTGCAAATGGTGTTCAAGCCATTGTACTAAACCTTGAAGAAGATAACGTTGGTGCCGTATTATTGGGTTCATCTGACTCTATAGTAGAAGGAGATACCGTAAAACGCACAGGCCGCATTGCTTCCATCAAAGTTGGAGACGGAATGTTAGGTCGTGTGGTAAACACCCTCGGACAACCTATTGATGGAAAAGGACCAATAACCGGTGATTTATACGAGATGCCACTTGAGCGCAAAGCTCCTGGGGTTATTTTTCGTGAACCGGTAAAAGAGCCTCTTCAAACCGGGGTTAAAGCGATTGACGCAATGATTCCGATTGGACGCGGACAACGTGAGTTGGTTATTGGCGACCGTCAAACAGGTAAAACTGCGGTATGTATTGATACCATCATCAACCAAAAAGAATTTTACGAAGCCGGCAAACCGGTATATTGCATCTATGTAGCTATTGGTCAAAAAGCATCAACAGTTGCTCAGGTGGTTAAAACGTTAGAAGAAAGAGGCGCTATGCCTTACACGGTGGTGGTTTCTGCTGCATCTTCTGATCCTGCGCCTATGCAATTTTTCGCCCCAATGGGTGGTGCTTCTATTGGTGAGTTTTTCCGCGACACCGGTAGACCAGCTTTAATTGTTTATGATGATTTGTCTAAACAAGCTGTTGCTTACCGCGAAGTATCCTTATTGTTAAAACGCCCTCCCGGACGTGAAGCTTATCCAGGTGACGTATTTTACCTACACAGTCGCTTACTGGAAAGAGCTGCAAAAATTATTGCTAACGATAGCATTGCACAAACCATGAACGATGTGCCTGCCTCTATTAAACATTTGGTAAAAGGAGGAGGTTCATTAACCGCACTTCCAATTATTGAAACCCAAGCAGGTGACGTATCAGCATATATTCCTACAAACGTAATTTCTATTACTGACGGACAGATTTTCTTGGAGTCGAACTTGTTTAACTCTGGTGTGCGCCCGGCTATTAACGTAGGTATCTCGGTATCGCGTGTAGGTGGTAATGCCCAAATCAAATCCATGAAAAAAGTGGCTGGTACCTTAAAACTTGACCAAGCACAGTACCGTGAGTTAGAGGCTTTCTCTAAATTTGGTTCTGATTTGGATGCCGCTACCAAAGCTGTATTGTCAAAAGGTGCACGCAACGTGGAAATCCTTAAACAAGGCCAATTTTCGCCTTTATCGGTAGAGAAACAAGTTGCCATCATTTACTTAGGTACTAAAGGTTTGTTAAATAAAGTTCCGGTAGATAAGGTGCGTGAATTTGAAACTGAATTCCACCAATACATGGAAAATAAACACAGCAATATTTTGGCCGAACTGAAAAAAGGAAACTTAAGCGATGAGGCTACCGGAGTATTGGAATCTGTAGCAAAAGAATTAACTGCAAAATATAGTGCGTAAGCACCTACTTATAGCTTATTTACCAATTGGATAGTCATAACTATCCAGTTGGTACTAACCTATTAACCAAATAAATATGGCTAATTTAAAAGAAGTTCGCACACGAATTACTTCAGTAACATCTACCCAGCAAATTACCAAGGCCATGAAGTTGGTAAGTGCTACTAAATTGCGTAGGGCACAAAATGCCATTACACAAATGCGCCCATATGCCGAAAAACTCAATGGCATATTGAGTAACCTTGCTGATAATATTGAAGTGGATTCGTTACGGGTATATTTTGCTCCTCGAGAGGTGAAAAATGTGCTATTGGTGGTGATTACCAGTGATAGAGGCTTATGCGGTGGTTTTAACAGTAGTGTAATTAAACTTGCCAATAAGCTGGTAACAGAAAAGTATCAAGGTAAAAATATCACCGTGCTACCCATAGGTAAAAAAGGCAGTGAGTTTTTTGCTCGTACTAAAGTAACAGTTGATAATTCATTTAAAGATACTTTTTTGAACCTAAATGGAGAAGCAGGATTTAATATTGGCAGTTTTTTATTAGAAGCCTATTCAACAGGTAAATTTGATGCAATTGAATTGGTGTTCAATCAATTTAAAAATGCCGCAACGTTAATTCTTACTAACGAAACCTTTTTACCAATAGATGTAAATAAAATTGGCGCTCAACAAGGTAAAAAGAATGATTATATTTTTGAACCATCTAATAGTGAAATACTAGAGGAATTGGTACCACGCATTCTTAAAACAAAACTTTACCGCGCATTATTGGATTCATTTGCATCAGAGCATGGTGCCAGAATGGTGGCCATGGATAAAGCAACTGAAAATGCCGGAGATTTATTAAAAAGCTTAAAAGTTGAGTATAACCGCGCCCGTCAGGCTGCAATTACTACTGAAATTTCTGAAATTGTAAGTGGTGCTGCTGCACAGAGTGCAGGTTAATTCAATAATAACACTTCCCCGAAAACCACCAGCTTATCACTGGTGGTTTTTTTATGCAATGATTTAACCATATATTCATTTTATGCACCCGTTTATTTATTAAATTGCTGCACTTATTAAACAATATGCGAAAAATATTATTTACTGCACTGGCGACCTTGTTATTTACCAATTTATTTGGGCAAGTTGCCATCAACTCAGTGGGAGTTGCTGCTACTGAAAATTTTAACACATTGGCTGCCACTGGAACAACCAGTACCACTTTGCCAACTGGTTGGGCCTTTTTTGAATTAGGCAATAATTCAAATGCTACTTATGGAGTTGATGACGGAACATTGACCTCTGGAAATACTTATAGCTATGGCGCTGGCACTAATACAGACAGGGCATTAGGGATGTTATTGAGTGGAAGTTTAAGCCCAAGAATTGGTGCATTTTACGTAAATAAAACAGGGTCAACAGTAACTTCAGTAACCATTTCCTTCACTTGCGAACAATGGCGCAGAACAAGCCGCTCACCGGCTGGTAGAGATACCGCATATTTTTCCTACGGTATAAACAAAGCTTCCATTGACACCAATAGCGGTACTTGGGTAAGTGTACCTGACTTAAACTTGATATCTCCCACTACGGGGGCAACCGGAAGTCTTAATGGCAATAGCACCGCAAACAGAACTGCTGTTACTTACACTTTCCAAGTAAATTTAAACAATAACGATACGTTAGCCCTAAGATGGATTGACGCTAACGTAGCCGGTGGTGCCGATGATGGTTTAGGAATTGATGATTTTTCAATCACATTTAATGCAAACACTCCCGTTGGTATTCCGCCAGTATCAAACCTTATTTTTACTCCGAACACCACTACGAGGGCAACACTTAGTTTTAACAAAACCAATTATATTGACAGTGCTTATAGCACCTTGGTATTTGTTAAACAAGGCAGTGCAGTAACACAAGGAACACCAAATGCTGCGGTAAGCAACTATACCGCTAATACCAATTTTAGTGCGGCAACTTCTGTTTTTCAGAACGATGCCAACGCAAAATGTGTGATGAATGGTGATGACTCTGTAGTTAGCATTACCGGACTTTTAGCGGGAACAACTTACCATGTGTTGGTGTATGTGGTGCGTAATGCTGATTCTGTTTATTCTGCTGCAACAACCGCAAACGGTATTACCATAGCCAATCCGGCTGCTGCAACTACACTTGCCGTAAACACTATAAATGCTGTTAATGCCCTTCGTGTGCAATGGACAAAACCGGCTGCATATAACAACACCAACAGCACCACAGTGGTATTTGTAAAAGAGTCAACTGCCATAAACAACCTTACTCCAAGTGCAGTTGGCACATCATATGTTGCAGATACTAGTTTTACTGGTTCGGGAACAAAATTTGAGCAGGATACCTTGGCGCGTTGCGTTTATAATGGCGACAGCAATGTGGTAACAATTGGTGGATTAAATAACAATACCACTTATCACGTGTTGGTATTTCATTATCGCCAAACGGATTCATTGTACTCTGCAGGTGTAGCCCAAAGTGGTAAAACACCTAAAGCTTTGCCACCAGGTGCTGTAACAGGAATTAATTTTACAGGCATTGGTATCATGCAAAACACCTTGAACTGGACTAAGCCTGTTGATTATGTGGATAGTACCATGTCGGTACTTGTTTTTGCCCGCAGAAACTCGGCAATTACAGTTGGCACACCAACGGTTGCAGCTAATACCTATACTGCCAATAGCAATTTTAGCGCAGCCCAAGTAAAGTACCAAAACGATACCAATGCGAGGTGTGTGTATGTTGGTGATGATAGCAATGCAACCATAACTGGACTCGAAGTAAATACCAATTACCATTATCTCGTTTTGGTAACTCAAGATATTGATACCTTATACTCGGTGGCGGCTACTGCTAATCAAACAACCAGGAGCTTGCCTGCGGCTGTTACCAACATTACCTTTAATACCACCACTGCTAATGCAACAACCCTTACTTGGAACAAGCCATTAAGTTACGCCAATAACAACTTTACAACATTGGTATTTTTAAAAGAGTTAAGCAGTGTTAATCAGTCAACACCTTCATTTAATGCCTCTGCTTACACCCCGGATACCGCAATGGGCATTGGCACCAAATACCAACATGATTCGCTCGCGTTTTGTGTGTTTAATGCTGATACCAATCGGGTAACTGTTGGCGGACTTAAAGTAAAAACCCTTTACCATGCGCTGGTGCTTGTTTATCGTGTTGACGATTCAACTTACGCAACCGGAACGGTGGGTAATGTGAGCACACTTGATACCCTGCAGCCCCCGCCTGCATACCCTAAGTATAATATTTCGCAAATCAATAAAACAAATACCTCAACCGGAGTTCCTGACTCAAATGGAGTTAAAGTAAGCTTAAGTGGTAGGGTGCTTGGATTTAATCAACGTACTACAGGCATTCAATTTGCGTTGAATGATGCTACCGGAGGAATTACCATATTTAACGCAACAAAATCTTTTGGCATTACTCCAATAAGTGAAGGAGATAGTATTTATGTGCAAGGAACAGTGTCAAGCTTTAGGGGGTTATGCCAAATAAATGCTGACTCAGTGTGGAAAGGAGCAGTGTCATCCGGTAATTTTACGGCCACTGCCGTAACCAAACTTGGTGAAAACACGGAGAATATCTTGGTAAAGTTAAGCGCAGTTCGGTTTGCTACTGCTCCTACTGTTACCTCATTCCCGGCCACCAGCACAGTCTATCAAATTATCACTTCAACAAACGATACGTTCACCATGAGGGTACTTGCTACCAGCGCACTTGCCGGTCAACCAATCCCTACTACGCCTACATTTGATGTAACAGGAATTGGCTCACAATTCAGTACTTCAACCACCTCTCCGTTTGCTTTTAATGGATATCAGTTGTACCCAAGAGGAACTAATGATATTGTAGGTATAACACCTCCTCCTAGTCCTAAAATTGTGAGCATAGCAAGCATTAACAAAACCAATGCAACCACAGGTGTTCCTGACTCACTGGATGCAAAAGTTAACCTCAGAGGTATTGTAATTGGTTTTAACCAACGCGCAAGTGGCTTGCTGTTTGTAATTGATGATGGTACCGGAGGAATTAGTTTATTTAACAACAGTAAAAACTTTGGCTACACCGTAAATGAGGGAGATAGCATTTATGTGCAAGGTACTGTTGCCCAATTTAGGGGCCTAACCCAAATCAATATTGATACCCTTTGGAATGTAACAGGCAGCAGCAGTATCTATGCGCCCATTCCCGTTACTGCATTAAGTGAAAGCACCGAAAACAAATTGGTGCGTTTAAATGGTGTGCGTTTTGAAACAGAACCAACTGGCAATAATTGGCCTACCGCTAACACAAGCATCAATATTATAACTGCCAACAATGACGTGTTGGTGCTTAGAATTTTAGCCACAAGCGATTTGGCAGGAACACCACTTCCTAGCAGCGAAACTTTTGACATTATTGGACTTAACGGCCAATTTACCACAGCTACTCCTGCTTTAGGTGGATACCAAATTATACCTAGAGATGAAGATGATGTGATTGAGAGTAATACAGTGCAAGATTCAATTGGTGCATTTGATTTGGTAAGCCCGGCTAATAACACCATCATTACATTAGACTCTCCGTTTACTTCATCGGTAACTATTAGCTGGCGTAAGCCTAGTGTTTTTGGCAATGTAGATTCAATATTGTACTACTTTGATGTGGATACCATAAACGGAGACTTTTCGGATCCTTATGTTTCATTCGAAACCAGCGGTGACCCAAATGATACGAGCCTAACACTTACAGAGCAACAAGTTAAAGATATTGTGGATGGCCTAGGCATGGTTCCGGGAGAAGTATTTTATGGGAAATGGGAAATTTATGCAGAGAGTGTATCTGACCCTGATGTGTTTAATATCAGTTCGCAAACCAGAAACATCACCATTGATTATGTGTTGAACTCCGGTTTAAAAAACATTGGTTTTGAAACAGTGCCAATGGTGTACCCTAATCCTGCAGCAAGCGTTTTAACCATCTATGCAAAAGAGCTTATTTATAGTGTGAAATTGTTTAACATAACAGGTGAACAGGTAAGCATAAATACTTTACCGGGCTTTGAATACAAACTTGATGTAAGCACATTACCTCAAGGGCTTTATTTACTGGAAATAAACGGAGCAAAAGGCGAACATTTAACCAAAAGAGTTGTTATCCGTTAACGCTTATTGCCCTAGTGTAACCTGCCTGCGGTAATGCCATCGTTTTGTTGGCACAATACAAACGGCCACCTTTTATCTAAAAGGTAGCCGTTTGTGCATTTAAGATGAGGTAATCTCCTACCTCAATCAAAGGCGAAATACAACCTTACCCAACTTAAAATTGACTTACCAAAAACTTAAGCCATGAAAAAAAAACTCTTTACCCTAATTGTATTGTGTACAGTTTTACAACTTAACGCCCAGAATTTGATTCCTCTTGCCTATGAAACACCTATTACAGGACTTGATTTTATACGAGAACAAAATCCATATATGATTCGTCAGCAGCGTATTAATGATAGTACGTGGACCAATTTGCAACGTTTTAGCTGGGCTCCAGGTCAGCTTGAAAAAACAAGAGCTGTTGATGGTATTTACCAATGGGTAAACAATACCTGGCAAGTGTTGCGTTTAACCACCCGAGCTTTCACATTAAACACCAACAACAAGTATTCAACAGTTATTGAGCGGGATGAGTTTAACAACCAACAATATCAATACCGTTACACTTACACCTATAATACAGATCAAACCATCAATACCATTAAACAAGAAGAAGCAACGGAGTTTAATGGAGAGGCTTACCAACCCGTTTTTGATATCTATTTTAAATATAATGCTGATGGAACACGACAGTCAGATAGTACCTATTACACCCAATTTAACCAAAGCAGAATAAATAAGTATTTCTACAACAGTAATAAACAACTGATTTCTGCAACAACACTTGCTGGAATAAGCGGTGATAGCTTAACCAAAACTGTTTACAGTTACGATGAAAATAAGCTGTCTATTGTTTACGGATTAACTTTCAACCCCAACGCAGATAGCTGGGAAACTTCAGAAGCCGATACCATAACCTATACCAACGGCAAAATCACCGGAAGAATTACTTATGGATTTGCCTCTGTTAATGGCGGAGGATTTGCCTTCCAGCCTTTTAGAAATGAAACATATGCTTACGATGCGAATGGGAACCTAAATAGCATTGAGTTTAAAGCTTGGCAAGCTAATGCTTGGGTGAATAGTTTTATGTTAACACTTACCTATGTTGATGGGAAGCTGACTAGTGCGTGGAGAAAAAATGCAGTAAATGGGGTATATGAAGCCACTGCTTCTTCCAGATATTTGTTTTCCATTCCAAGTGGGCTTACCACTTTGCATGCGCCAACTCACGCTATTCAACTCTATCCTAATCCTGCCACAACATTTATTCAACTTAATCCTGATTTGGCGTTAGATGAGCAGAAAGTTTACCTCCTCAACTCATTGGGAAAACGCATTGAAACTGCCTCAAACCTATCATTACGTTCAAATCAACTGGATGTTTCTGCCTTACCCAATGGCCTGTATTTTATTTGTATTGAAAGTGAATACGGCCAAGTATACAGCGGAAAATTTTGGGTAAACCACCCATAATGCAACCATAAGCTAGTTGCTCCACTAAGTATGGTGGTAAAATTGTTAATGGTTACACAGCAACCTCACAAATTGCTTAACTTTGCTTGGGCTATACAGGTTTAAGCCGAACTTCTTGTTGATGAAAACTGCATTAAACAACAACTATTTACTCTTACTATTGAGTTTGTTTTTTTATACACAAACCAAAGCGCAGGATTTGATTGTAAAAACCAATGGTGACAGTATTTTTTGTAAAATAAATACGGTGGCAACCCTATTTATTGGTTACTCCGTAAAAGAAACAGGCAAGTCCATAAAAAAAACAATTCCATTAAAGGAGGTAAAAACATATTCATACAACGTTACAAAACCAGATAGTTTAGATGTAGAAACAGCCATTAACGATTCGTATACAAAAGGCTTTTTTATTTCAGGTGGTTATGGACTAGGGATGTTAATTGGACCACAACCTCAAAATCTTCCTCCCCTATTGGATGATTATTTAAATGATTTAAGATCTGGCAAGGCATATCACTTTAATTTGGCTTATTTCCCCTCACGCGTAATTGGCTTCGGTTTACATTACAGTGCATTCCATACACAAAACGATGGGGGGCTCATTGCTGTTACCAATGCACAAGGAGGCGTTCGCATTGGCCGATTAAGTGACGATATCCGGATTCAATATATTGCACCTTGTATACAAATTAAACTAGGTAAACCCCAACAAGTGTTTACCTTAAACAGTTCGTTTGGCATCGGATACTCTAAATACGATAACAATGCCGAATTTATTGACCCGCATAAAATAAAGGCTGAAAGCCTGGGTAAGCATGCCTATTTATGGCTTGAAGTAAATTTGGGTAAACACCTTGCATTAATTGGGGGGGCAGGTTTATTTTTCACAGAGTTTAAAAAGTTTGAAATTGATTATTTTACTTTAGGCAATAAATTCACCTTTACCCCAACTGATCCTGATAATAACAATCGGTATGATTTGTTTTTTGGCGCGC
>RDYC01000261.1 GCA_004293295.1 Bacteroidota bacterium | reverse complement strand
AAATTACCCGTGAAGCCTATGAAGCGGTTACTGAAAATATTTTAAACCCTTATACCCAAACATATCAAAGTATCAGTAAGTTTAAAAAAACAACCTATATTGATAATACGGAAAGCCAACAGGTATTTATTAAGGTATATTATCAAGTAATTCAAGTATCTACTGGAGAGGTTATTGCACAAAATGAGGTGATGGTAAACAAATTAGATGAACTCCATCAAGCTGTTTTTTCGGGTAATCCCTCAAACCTATTTCCCACATTGCCAGAAGGCAACTACCTGCCTCAGGTACCGGAAGAGTGGAGAAACATGTTTGCCAACAATAAAAGAAAACTTCAAGATCAACAGGAGTTTATTCAACACGGTTTAAAAGAACTTGCGTCAAAACTGGCAAACGAATTAATCAGTAAATTGCCGAAGTAGGACTTTTTGTCTTTAATTTTTATTAACTTTCTTTGTTTTAAGCCATAATGGCGTTTATTATGGATTGGTATTGTGTTTGAAAAACATTTCACACAACAATTTAAAATAAAGATTATGACACTCGTAAAATTCAGACCGGCATTAGCCAAAGATTTTTTTAGAGATACCCTTATTCCTTCGCATGTAATGGGTATTATTGACAACGTGTTTAACGACACCACAGCAAAATTTGAGCGTAATGTGTTTTTTACTCCAAGGGTTGATGTATTGGAAAAATCCGCCAGCTTTGAGTTGCATGTTTCGTTACCAGGTTTAAGTAAAGATCAGATTAACGTTGATGTAAACAAAAACCAACTCACCATTAGTGGCGAGCGCAAAGCGATTGAAGTGAAAGAAGGCGAACGTTTTCATTTAAATGAAAGCTATTATGGTAAATTTTCCCGCACGTTTACTTTACCAGAAAATGTAAATAAAGATGCGGTGGAAGCCTCATTTGAGCATGGTATTTTAACAGTAAGTTTGCCAAAAACTGAAGCTAAAGAGGTTAGAAACTCAATCAAAATCAAGTAATTAAATTTTCATAGGTTAGGTTTAGTAATTGCCGGCTTGGGTTTCCTTGCCGGCTTTTATGTGTTATAAACCAGATAATTTTGGAAGGATTTTGGCGGTAAGTTTGGTTGTTAGTTAAAAAGGTGGTACTTTTGCCGTCCTTTTAAATAAATATATCCCAAGTAATGGCAGCTAAAAAAACAGCAAAAGAGGAAGTTGTCTTAAACGACTATGAATCTGTGATCTAAAAGAAGCTGTATCCAAGTACCGTAACATGATTACCGAAAACGGAGGAGAGCTGGTTCATGAAGAAAATTGGGGCTTAACAAAGTTGGCGTACCCTATTGATAAGAAAACCACCGGTTTCTATCACATTTATGAGTACAAAGGTCCAGCGGAGTTTGTCGCAAAATTTGAACTGGCTTTCAGACGTGATGAGCGAATCATGCGTTTCTTAACCACATCATTAGACAAGCATGCACAGGTTTACAACCAACGCAAGCGTAATGGTGAATTCAACCAAAACAAAAAAGAAAAACAACAAGAAGGAAAGTAATTATGAGCAAAGCAAAAACTCAACACAATCCGGCTATGGTGTTTAACACAACTCCGGAAGCACCAGTTAGAAAAAAATACTGCCGTTTTAAAAAGAATGGTATTAAGTATATTGACTATAAGGATGGCAACTTCCTATTAAAGTTTGTAAACGAGCAAGGCAAGATATTGCCTCGCAGGCTTACAGGCACTTCATTGAAATACCAACGCAAAATTGCTATTGCAATTAAAAAAGCACGCCACTTAGCCATTTTACCTTATGTGGCTGATGGATTAAAATAATTTCAACTAACAGGAGGAATTTCAAATGAAAATTATACTTAAAGAAAACTTGAAAAATCTTGGTGCTCAAGGTGATTTATTAACCGTTAAGGATGGTTATGCAAACAATTACCTTTTCCCTCGTGGCTTGGCTGTTATGGCAACCCCATCAAACATTAAAATGATGGAAGAGAACAACAGACAAGGTGCACTAAAACGCGAAAAACTAAAAACTGATGCCTTATCATTATCTGAACAACTTAAAGAGTTGAAAGTTACTATTGGTACTAAAGCCGGTAGCAATAACAAGATTTTTGGTTCAGTTACTCCACTACAAGTATCACAAGCTTTAAAAGGCATGGGATATGAAATTGACCGCAGAAAAATTGAGGTTGATGACATTAAAATGCTTGGCAGTTACGAAGCTATCGTAAACCTTCACCGCGATGTAGCCGTTAAAATCGGTGTTGAAGTAATAGCTGAATAATATTTGATTGATTTTACCTAAAAAGGCCGTTCCAAAAAGGAACGGCCTTTTTTAGTTTATGGGCTTTCGTTCTACGTTTCTTTATTGTAGACTCCAATTTCCCAAATTGGGAGCAATAAGGCTATGCTATTTTCATAAATAGCTCATTATAAATTAATTGTATTTCTGGCACCCTTCGTGCAATAGTTGGCCAAATATTAGGCTTGAGACGTAAGAATTGCTATTAAAAAGTATGAATAGCTGTTTATAGAAATTAATTAACAATTAAAGAAAAAAAATTTCTTACTGAAAGTCAGCGATTTAAGTGTCTCCACTTATTTTACTGTAAAGCTGTTTATTTTATTTATATATATATTTGTCACACTAAACAGCAATTAATTTAGTAATTATGAAAACTACTTTTACTTTATGGTTTGTATCCGCCCTACTACTTTTGGGTGCAAGCCAAACACATGCACAACCCAATTTGGTTACAAATTATGGGTTTGAAAATGCATCAACCGTAACGGGCTGGATTACGTCTAACCATGCGGGTACCAGTTCAATTACCACAAGTAACATGCGAACCGGCAGCAGGGCTTACAGCAATGCTACCAACACAACTTCTACAACCGGTTTTGTGGTAAATGATGCATCAATTTCGGTGCCTAACAACCAGTACTTAATTATTATTGCTTATTACCGTGTAAGTGGAAGCCAATCAACTTCAAGGGTACAGATTGGTATTTCGGGTAATATGGGTTCTGCAAGCACGCCTGCGGCTAACAACACTTATTATCGGTTAACAAGAAGCATTCAGAACACCACGGGCAGTACCCAAAATTGGGCGGTTAGACTGAACAACTATGTTACTTCGGGCTCCAGCCGTACATTTATTTGGGATGATGTAATTGCTTATGTAAGTTCAAATGCAACTGCTGACGTTACAGCCCCCAATGCACTAAGCGCCTTAAATGTAAATTATACCAGCGGTAGTGCCGCCCTAACATGGACAAATGGCACTGATAATAGTGGTGGATCAGGCATAGCACGCTCTGTAGTATTGCGCCAAACATCTTCTACGTGCCCATTAACAGCACCAACCTTAGCGGCAAATACCGTTTATTCAGCAAGTGGAGGTTATGGGGTAAGTGCAGTAGGTTCATGGACTGTTTTAGATACCGTTACCGGTTCAGCAACCTCATATACGGATAATACCGTTGCCAGTGCTACAAACTATGTTTATGCCGTTATTCATGAAGATTTTGGCTACAACCATTCAACTGCGTTGTTAGAGTATATTCCTTTAAGGGTTTCAGCTACACCAAATCCGGCTAATAGTGCAACCGGGGTTTCACTTACCGCAACACTGTCGTGGGCTGCAACCTGTGGGGCAGATGCCTATGATGTTTATTTAAGCACCGTTCAAAATGATGTGATTAATGAGGTGGTTTCTGCGAGGGTTTCTCTCAACCAAACGGCAACTTCATTTACACCAAGCGGTGCACTTGAGGCAACATCAGTTTATTATTGGAAAGTGGTTCCCAAAAACACTATGAATAATGGAGCAACAGGATGCACCACATGGAGTTTTACCACCACCACCCCTAATCTTGGATTTACTCCAACCCGTTCAACCGGAATAAGCTATCAAAGTATCATTTCAACAGGAAATATTGTTCCTTGGGGAACATCTTATAATGCCGATGACCAAATGAGTGATTTGATTAATTTAAGCAGTTTAGGATTTACCGGATTTAAGTACCAAGGTAAAACAGTTACTGGTTTTAAAGTAAACACCAATGGTTTTATCACGTTTAATAGTTCGTCATCAGCCTCATATACCAACTCATTCAACTCTCAAACATTAATGATAGCTCCTTTTTGGGAGGATTTGGTTTGTCAGGGGTATAGTTTTTCTCAAAGTCAAGCTCAACAAAAAACATCGTTAGAGAATTCAGTTCGTTATCTCATTACCGGACCACAAGGCAACCAAGTGTTAACCGTGGAATGGTTTGAAATGGAAATTTTTAATAACCCTGGTCCAAGCATTAACTTCCAATTGAAGTTATACGAGCAAGATGATAGAATTGAGTTTATTTATGATAGGATGTATGGATTTAACGGAACCGTTAACTACACCTACTCATACAGTATTGGTGTTTCAGGCACAACAGTAGCAAATCCGCCTACTGCCGGACAAGCATTTATTCAGCAATTGAGCAATGTATTGAGTTTTTCAAATACCAATACTACCAACATCAGTGAATTGCCGGATTGCAACACCATGTTAACCCTTACGCCCAGTACTTCAACTTCCTCAAGTGCAAGTGCACGGTCAATTAGCAACAATGAGTGCAGTGGTGCTATTGATTTGGCGATTCAAAATGGTATTCAAAATAATTTCTGTCAAGTTTATTCTTCAAAATCAGCAACTGCTTCTTCGTCAATTACTGCTTGCAGTGCTGCAACTCCGGGAACGCCTGATGATGATGTTTGGTTTAAGTTTACCGTAACAAGTGCAGGAAATTATGGAATCACGGTTAATTCATCAGGAAGTTATAATGGTGTGATTCAACTGTTCTCAGGAAATTGTTCATCGTTAACAGCCATCAACTGTGTGAATGCCACAGGTAACGGTTTAATTGAAACATTAACAGCAAACTCTCTGGTTGAAGGCACCTATTTTATCCGTGTTTATGATGCCAATACTGGATCTGGTGGGTCAGGAAATTTTGTAATATCTGTTTATAATATTTTACCCCCATTGGTAAATGATGATTGTTCTGGTGCTACTGCGCTTACTATTGGAGCTACAATAGCTTCGGGCAGTACTTCAAATGCAACTGCAAGTGCCGGTATTTCAGCATGCACAGCCTCAGTACCTGGCACACCTGATGATGATGTTTGGTATAGTTTTGTTGCTACTAGTACTGTAACAAGGGTTTATGTTAATGGAGGTTCAACCTATAACGCAATAGTTCAATTGTTTTCAGGTACGTGCGGAAGCCTTACTAACTTGGCTTGCGTGAGCACAACCGGGGCAGCAGGACAGGAGTCTATTGATTTCGCGACAGTTATCGGTACTACTTATTTGGTTAGGGTGTATCATTCTGCCAATGGTGCAACACCTACCACAGGTTTTAACATTCGGGTGGAAAACAAAGTGCCTGATTGTCCGACTTTATTAACGCCAGTAACAGGAACCAGTAATTTAGATAGAACAGTGGCGCAAAACCTAACATGGTCTGCGGTAACTACCCCCTCAGTAGGCACTATAACTTATTCTGTTCAAGTCTCTACAAGAGCTGATTTCTCTTCATTAATTAGCCTTACAGGAAGCACCAATTTAACTGCTACCACGTACACCATTCCGGCTAATACACTCAGTGCAGGAACTTTCTACTACTGGAGAATAATTGCTACCAATGTTAATGGAAGTTCATCAGGATGCTCATCATTTAATTTTGCAACAACAGGAACTGCGCCTTCTTGTTCAAATCCAAGCTCACCTAGTGATAATGCAACTTGGCAATCAATTAGTGCAACAACGTTAACCTGGAGTGCCGGTTCTGGCTCTCCAACCGGATACGATGTTTATTTAGGAACCAATAGCAGCTTAGTTAATAGTTTAGATGTTTCGACATTGGTTTCTGCTAATCAGGCCGGAACAACTTATAGTGCTAGTGGGCTAGTTAATAACACTACCTACCACTGGGTAGTTATTCCTAAAAATGGTTCAGGTAATGCAAGTGGATGTTATGTTAATAGGTTTACCACCATACCTGCTGCCCCTTCAAACAACGACTGTGCCTCTGCTACATCAATTAGTGCAACCTCATCAACTGCGGTTTCAGGAACTACTTTAAATGCTACCCAGTCGCAGTCGGGATCTATCGGAGATGCCAATGATGATGTTTGGTATACATTTGTTGCCGCAAGAACTACCCACAATATTTCAGTAGATCCTTCATCTACATTTAATGCGGTGATCGAATTATTTTCTGGAACATGTGGTTCTCTGGTTTCTGTGGCAACCTCTAATACAAGTGGTATTGGTGGCGATGAAAACCTCTCATTAACAACGCTCACCATTGGCCAAACTTATTATATCAGGATATATGATTTTGGTTCAACAACACCTGCTGACCCAACATTTGGTATACGTATTAATGATGTGGATTTGGGAATTAGTTCATTTGTTAGCCCAACTGCCAATAATTGCGGTGCCACCACTGTAACCGTAAATGTGTATAATTACAGTGCCACAGCTATTGATTTTTCAGCTAATAACACCACTGTTAATGGATACGTAGTTGATCCATCAAATGTTACCACAAACTTTGGAAGTGTAGTACTTTCAAGTGGTACCTTAGCCTCAGGGGCATCACAACAAGTTACACTAACCACATCTTATAATATTGTAAACGCTGGTAGTTATGTGTATACTGCTTCAATTACTAACGCAAATGATAACAACGCAACAAATAACTCGTTAACATCAACACTGCAAACAATTACACTACCTTCGCCCTTCATTTTGTCAGGAACAGGTTCGTATTGTGCCGGTGGCAGCGGAGTTACGTTTACCCTTTCAGGTTCGCAAACAGGAACCAATTATCAACTCTTTAGATCAAGCGTGGCTGCTTCGAGTGTTGTTGCCGGAAGTGGATCGTCTATTAACTTCACCAACGTAACAGTTGATGGTTCTTATCGGGTGATTGCTACCAATACCACAACCGGTTGCAACAGTCACATGTCAGCTTCAGCAGTTGTTACCGTAAACCCACTTTGGCTAGGTATTACCTCAGAGTGGAACAATACGGCCAACTGGTGTGATAATGTAATTCCGCCTACTAACGCCAATATTATTATCAGTGGTTCAGCAGTAAACATGCCGGTTTTACCGGGTAATGTGGTGGTAAATAACCTTGAGTTAACTGAATCGAACAAACGTATTGACTTGAATGGTTCAACATTAACTGTTAATGGTGCTATAAGTGGAAGTGGGGTTGTTAGAGGAAGCAATACTTCGTCTATGATTATTAATGGTAGTGGTAACATGGGTTCATTGCGGTTAGACCAAACTACTCCGGGAACTACCAATAGGTTACAGAACTTAACAATTAATATCGGTACAACAAGTACTAGCGATTCGTTACAATTGGCCAATAGTGTAAGCATTGGCGGTACATTAACTTTAAATAATGGGTTATTAATTACCAATAATAACCTAACCTTGATTTCAAATTCAACTGGAACAGCCAGGGTTGCTACAATTGCCGCAACGGCAGATATTAGGGGTAATGTAACATCTCAACGTTATGTTCCTGCTATAACCAGACGATACAGGGGCTTGTCGCCAAACACGGCATCGTTTACTTATAACGATATCAAAGATGATGTATTTATTACCGGAACAGGTGGTGCTACCAATGGTTTTGACGCTTCTCCTGCTAATTCTGCCAGCGTGTTTACGTATCAAGAATCAACTTCAGGAGGCAGGGGTTGGAAAGCCGTAACCAACATCAATCAATCGTTAAATGCAGGGCAAGGAGCCATAGTTTTTGTGAGGGGAGACAGAACCCTATCTGCTCCCGGTTGGCATACTCCGCCATTTACGGCCCAAAACGAAGTTACGATTGATTTTGTAGGTTCAATTAACAAAGGCAATGTATCGCCAACTATTACCTACACCAATAGTGGTGATGCCACTGCAGACGGCTGGAATTTGGTAGGTAACCCTTATCCTTCACAAATTGATTGGAGCTTGGTGACTAAATCAAATCTTAACTCATTTGTTTATATACTCAATCCATCAACAAACGGCTATCAGGCGGCATCAGGTTCTGTAATTATAGCATCCGGACAATCGTTTTTTGTGCAGGCCAATGCAGCAAGTCCTTCTATTACTTTTACTGAAAGTTGCAAAACAAGCTCAAGTGGTACATCTTACTTTAAAACATCAGTAGCACCATTTACCATTCAAATGGTTCAAGATTCAATAACCAGCGATATTGCTTGGTTAAAATTCGAATCTGGTGCATCAAATAACTTTTTGTCGTCAGAAGATGCACTTAAGTTTACCAACTCAACAATAAACATGGGCTTTAAAGCAAATAACAGAGCCATTCAAATTAACACAGTTGCTCCGCTAACCAATGTTGCTGATACATTTACCTTGTTTGCCAATGCTTCTTCAAGGTCATACCTGTTGGCGTTTAGCAATTTTAACAGCATACCTTTAACCAAAACGGTATTATTACGCGATTTATACACCAATAAAGTAACCGATTTAAGGGCTACTAACAAATATGACTTTACTATTGATGCCAATGCACTTTCTCAAGGCGATCGTTTCCAGTTAATTTTTATTGACAACAGTGCATTGCCGGTTGAGTTTATTGCGGTAAATGCTAAACGCAATAACAGTGATGTGTTGGTAACATGGAGTACCGCAACTGAAAAAAATAACGAGAAGTTTATAATAGAAAGGTCGCTCCAGGAAGGCGAATTTGAGCCGATTGGTGTTGTTAAAGGTGCACTAAACAGCAACATAAAAATGAATTATTCATTCAATGATTTTGCGGCTATACAATTGGCTGATAAAGTGGGAGCTGATAAAATTTATTACAGAATACGCCAAGTAGATTTATCAGGAAAAAGTGAATTGTCGGATGTTGTTGTGGTTAACATTGATGCAGTTAAATTGGACAATGCAATTGCCTTATACCCTAATCCGGCAAACGCTTATGTTAACATAAACTGCAATAAAAACTATTCGTTAGGGTTGGTAAGCATTTTTGATATTACGGGTAAAATTGTAATGGAAAAAGAGGTGACGGATTCGCACGAATTGCTTATTGACTTAAATGGTTTTAACAAAGGAATTTATTTCGTAAAAACAAATGATGGAAATACTCGCAAACTTGTAATAGAATAGGAGAGTAGATTTCATAGGTGCATTAAGCCGGCCTCTTCGGAGGTCGGTTTTCTGGAAAGTTACACCAAGATTTCTATGCTCAAAGTAAAGTAAATGAACAGTAGTGTTCAATTTCATAAGGTAGGATTAAGTCGCTTGTAGTAGGGCGACTTTTTCTGTTTATTTACCTACCATTTTGGCCACATATTTCCCAATAATATCAAACTCAATGTTCACTTTTGTACCGGTATTTACTGCATGCAGGTTGGTGTGCTCATAAGTGTATGGAATAATAGCAACGGTAAATACGTTGTTTTTACAGCTTACTACTGTTAAGCTAATGCCATTAATCGTTATTGAGCCCTTATCTACAATATATTTGGTGTTTTCCGGTTGCTCCAGCTTAAAAGTAAAAAGCCAACTTCCATTTTCGTCTGATACATTTTCACAAACGGCTGTTTCATCAACATGTCCTTGCACAATGTGGCCGTCAAACCGGCCATTAGCCGGCATACAACGTTCCAGGTTTACACTGTCGTTTAATTGAAGTGCATTTAAATTTGTCTTCCGAAGTGTTTCTTCAATTGCCGTAACCGTATATTCATTTCCTTTTATGGCAACCACAGTTAAGCAAACGCCATTGTGTGCAACACTTTGATCAACTTTTAACTCGTGAGTAAACGGAGATATAAGGGTAATATGTAAGTTTGATTGAGACCTGACAAGGTTTGAAACGGTTCCGATTGCTTCTATTATACCTGTAAACACGCTAATTTCTAATTAATTGAATACTACCATTAAGATACCTTTTTTTGATGCCGTTTAAAAACACCTCTTCAACTTCGCAAGTGTAAAAATAAACACCATCCTGAAGTGGTTTGCCATTGGTTTGATCTGTGCCATCCCACAACAAATCAATATTGGTTGTGTTAAATACCTCAATGCCCCAACGGTTAAACACGCTAAAATTAACGCCTTTTACAAAACGGTAGGGAAAGGGAATAAACAAATCATTTCTACCATCACCATTAGGGGTAAACACATTAGGCAGCACATATTCAGGGCAATTTTCAATGCAAGTGGTATTGGTTGGGAAACTTTCGTTACCAACTGAGTCAACTCCGGCCACATAATAGCACCCGGTAATTGCTTCTTTCAACTCTTCACG
>RDYC01000260.1 GCA_004293295.1 Bacteroidota bacterium | reverse complement strand
AAATAGGGAATTGCCTGTTTATTTTGCAGGAATTCTAATTATTAGAAAATTGTTTGTTGTTCAGGTTTAAATCAGTGGTGGTTAAACAGCCGCTGAGCGAGCCCAGGCATCACAAATAATGGCCGCAGCTACACCTGCATTCAGGCTTTCTGCACCACCAAATTTAGGGATGGTGATGGGCTGATGGGGCCACCGGAGCAAATGATCCGAAATGCCGTTTCCTTCATTACCGATTAACAGGATACCCTCTTTGCTAAAAATTGTTTGGTGCAGGTTTTGTCCATGCATTACCGCAGCATAAACAGGTGCTGGGGTGTTTTTTACAAGGTGTTGCAAATCAGTGTAGTAAACGTTTACCCGAATAAAGGAACCCATGGTGGCCTGAATGGTTTTGGGGTTAAACACATCTACACAATCCAAGCTACAAACCACTTGTTTAATGCCGTACCAATCGGCTATGCGAATAATGGTACCCAGGTTCCCGGGGTCCTGAATGCCATCCAGCATGATGGTAAATTGGTTGGGCAAGCTATCAGGATTAAATTGACTTGCAGGCATTTTTACAATGGCCAACGCCTCTTGAGGCTGCTGTTGCAAACTGGCCTTTCGCAACTCATCTTCACTTACGGTTGTTATTTCGATATTGTTTTTAATATCTTGCGCATATTCGGTAATAAATGCCGCAGTGGCCACAAGGGATTGAATCTGGAACGATGATTGCAATAATTCGGCAACCTGCTTTTTTCCTTCAACCACAAAAAGTTGGTGGGCCTTGCGGTTTTTTTTAATCTGTAATGATTGTATAAGTTTAATGCGTGCTTTTGATAACATAAAACAAATGTTGATTCCGGTGCTTTTGGCCGGGCTGCTTCAGGCGTGCAATATAACCAAAGAACTTAGAAGCTCCCAACAGCACTTGTATGTTGGAAGCGAGTTGCAGGTGAAAGGGGAGAAGCGCAAAGACGTAACGCGCCCCATTGGGGATTACATCAAACAGAAACCGAATAAAAAATTCCTGGGCATTACCCGCCTCAAAATGCGCTTGTTTTATGCAGGCTCACGCGAAAATAGTGGCAAAATAGCCTCGTACTTGCGAAACCATTATGGCGAACCTCCTGTAATGTTGGATACGGCCTTTATTGATGCTTCGGTAAAAAGTATGAAGGGATACCTTAAAAGCGTTGGTTTTTATTACCCTGAAATTACCTATGAGGTGCGCAGTAAACGAAATAGGGCCAAGGTAATTTATTATGTGCAAACCAATACGGTGTACCACATTCAATCGTACCAATTAAACTGTGCAGATAAGAAGATATATGATTTGTTGAAATCGCGGGCGGATGAAGCTTTGGTTAGAAGCGGCTCGCGGTTGAGGCAAGAAGTGCTGCTGGCCGAACAAAAGCGTGTGGTTGATTTACTGCGGAACAATGGCTATTACACGTTTACCAGTGAGTTTGTGAGTTTTGATGTGGATACAGCCAATAATAACTTTAATGTAAGCGTATCATTAAAGGTGCTGAATAAGGGGTTTTACGAGCCGCATCAGCCACATTATGTGTCAAAGATTTTTGTAAACATTGAACCCAATTATGATATCTCCGGTTTTAAAAATCAGGATACCATTAAAAGTGGGAAGTTTTATTTTATCCCGAACCGATACGAAATCAGCTTGGATGTGCTGGAAAGAAGTTTGATTATCAACAAGGAAAAATTATTTAACCAACAGTTGCTCACAGGTACTTACAACCGTTTAGGCGAGTTAAATGTGTTTAGGTTTATTAATATTACCAGTAAAAATTATACCCAGCAGGATACGGCTTGGGTGGAGTATTATGTTCGTTTGGCACCCACCATTAAATACGATTATGTGTTGGAGCCCCAGGCCATTGTTAGTGACCAAAACAATACTTTTACAAACCAGAGTAATTATGGTAACTATGGGTTGGCGGGAATTTTACAGTTTAATAACCGCAATGTGTTTAAGCATGCTGAATTGTTAACACTCACGTTGCGCTCATCTGTTGAGGCGCAAGGAAGAACAACCGGAAGGGCTTGGTTTAATGCCACTGAGCAAAGTTTAACGGCAAGTATTACCCTGCCACGTTTGGTGTTTTTAAATAAGTTGGATAAAAAAAGGGACTTCTTAGGCGCAAAAACCATTTTTACCACCTCGGCCATTTATGAGCTTAACTCAAACTTTGAAAGGCGCGTGTTAACATTGGCCGGTATCTATCAGTTAAACAAGAAGTACACATCATTTTACTTTACACCATTAGAAATTAGCTACACCAAAAACGACATCAACTCGTCAACACTATTTGACCAAATTAACCAAGATATTTACCTGTTTACCATGTTTAGCAACAACCTGATATTGGGCAGTAAGGTTGGTTTTAATTACAACAATAAGGCCAAAACCAAAGGGTTGAGCCATGTTTTTTTGCGGTGGGATGTGGCTGAAATCAGTGGAAACATTCCAACCCTGATTAACGATGCCATCAAATCGCCTAAGAACGAAAACGGGTTTTACGAAATTTTTGATGTGAACTATGCACAGTTTGTAAAAACGGCATTTGATTTTAGGTACAATACCAAATACGATGCAAACAATGCAACGGTTTACCGATTGTTTACCGGTGTGGGCATTCCTTATGGAAATTCTCCCCGGTTTTTGCCTTTGGAAAGGCGCTTTTGGGTAGGTGGTGCCAATAGCTTAAGGGCTTGGTTTCCGAGGTCGTTGGGCCCGGGCAGTTATTACCAGGCCAACCAAATTGATTTTAGCGGAGATATTAAGATTGAAGCCAATGCGGAGTACCGATTTAATGTGTACGACAGGTGGATGGAAGGGGCCGTTTTTGTGGATGCTGGTAACGTGTGGATGAGCAAGCGGGATACCGTAAGGGAGAATGCTCATTTTGAGTGGAACCGATTTTATAAGGAGTTTGGTATTGGCACAGGGCTAGGGGTGAGGCTTAACTTCGAAATTATTTTGATTCGTTTTGATTTTGCCATTCCGCTTCACGACCCTAGTTATGCCCCCGGTAATCGCTGGGTAATTAACCGCTTTAACGAAGAGTGGTTTACCAATAACCTGAATTTTAATTTTGGTATTGGTTATCCATTCTAAACAAATTGTTGGGGTTGGTACAAACAATCAACTAAATTTGAAGAAAAATTAACACCACTCACTGCTTTTGTACAATTTAAAAGGGTAACCTTGTGGCTTTATGATTCAATACTTTAAAACGAGCGGCAACCAACTCATCGAAATAAATGGCGTTGAAAGGGATTGTTGGGTAAATGTGGTGAGCCCTACTCCCGAAGAAATTGAGTATTTGGCGCAGAAATTACTGATTGCTACGGAGCTGTTAACAGATCCCTTGGATGCTGACGAAAGCCCGCGTGTGGAGCAGCATAAAAATTGTTTGCTGATTGTTTGCAGGGTTCCCTTTGAGTTAGGTTGGGATGCCGACTGGCCTTACCACACCTTGCCGTTAGGTATTGTATTTAAACGGGATTTAATTGTAACGGTTTCCAGCAAACCAACTGAGGTAACCCAAGCTTTTGTAGAGCAACGCATCAAAAGCCTGAATACGGCTATGCGTGAACGCATGGTGTTGCAAATCTTTTTAAAATCAGCTACGTTGTTTTTGCGTTACCTTAAAAACATCAACAACAAGGCTGACGAAATTCAACTCACCTTGCACAAATCAACCCGAAACAGGGAGTTGTTGCAGTTGCTTAATTTTGAGAAGAGCTTGGTTTATTTTACCACCTCATTAAAAAGCAATGAGTTGATGATGGCTCGTTTGCAACAATTAAGCATGATGAGCAGCTTGCGCGAAAATGAACGCGAGTTGATTGAGGATGTAATTATTGAAACCAAACAAGCCATTGAAATGTCTAAGATTTACAGCAATATTTTAGGTAGCATGATGGGGGCGCATTCGTCTATTATCTCCAATAACCTCAATATCACCATCCGTTTTTTAACTTCGGTAACTATTATTTTGTCGTTGCCTATTTTGGTGGCCAGCTTGTATGGCATGAATGTGGTGTTGCCTTTTCAAAACAACACCAATGCGTTTTGGATTGTGATGCTTATTGCCATTGCTTTATCGGGTTTAGGGGTGCTTTATTTTAGAAAGAAGAATTTGTTTTAAGTAACAATATTGTTGTTGGGTTTAAGTGCGGGTGGAATGTTTTCGTAATTAAACATTTCTTTCAAGTCAATTTCTATGGTGCGCGAAATGGAAGTGATGGGTACATCATTGGCACTGCCTTCAAAAGGGCTTTCAGTGCTTTCTCCAATTTTTTCTAAGGTGGTAAAAATCCATCCGGCCAATGCACTAAACGGAATGGATAACCAAATGAGGTTGCCGCCCAGTTTTTCAAATTCTTGTAACATACCCAGCGGAATCAGCATGATAAAAATTTTAATAAACCATAAGTTTAGGGTGGCAAATTGCCTCGGGTAAGGAAAGTTTTTTATTCGCTCCGAAACGCCTTGCTGGGTATAAAATTCTACCAACATTTTAGCGAGCTCCATGTGGCGAAAATCTTCAATCAGTCCCTTATCCAACAAATGTTGCAGGTGCGCTGATTGCAAGGCAATAATTTGTGCGGCACGGTTGCTTTTGCCCAATACCTTTTCATACTCTTCAGCAGAAAGTAAGGGTTTAAGGGCATCTTCCATTTTGGTCTTATGCTCTTCCACTTCAAACCATTTGTCTTTATACTCTGCATTGTGTTTTTTGTATATGGCTTCCCAAATGCGCGGTTCACGCAATTGGTAGCGCAAGGCAGTGAGCCACGCCACATGCCTGTTAATGAGTTGTTTTTGTTCTTCCAGCAATTCTGCTGCAGTTATGGGTTGAAGCGCATGTTTGTTGCTGATGTAGTTTTTTACCATAATGCCCCATGAGCGGCTGGCATTTACAATGGATCCCCAAGCCTTGCGGGCATCCCACATCCTATCGTAGGAGGCATTGTTTTTAAAGCCCACCACAAAGGCCACTGCTGTACCTAACAATGCAACAGGAAGCCATGGTATAGCCAACCAATACCAATCTAATAAAATGTAACAACAAGTTGGTACGGCTGAAATAAGGCACAACGCGATGATGTCTCTGCGCGTCCAATAAAGTACTTCAAAAAAAGAATAATTTTTGCCGGTATGCATAAAACTGATTAAGATTGGAAAATTAACCTTGGTATTCTGGCAACAAATTAAGAATATTATCATAATTTGTATGCTTGAATGTAAGTTTTATCAAGCACTTTTGCTAAAATTATGAAAGTAACACTTTTTAATCGCTGCAGCATCGCAACGGGTTTTTGTTGGCTGTTGCTGTTTGGTGTGGGCCATATCAACACAAGCTTTGCCCAAACAGCGGTGGCTAAAATTGCGTTTGGCTCATGCGGACACCAAAACAGGAGCCTCTCTATTTTTAATACCATTGTTTCGCACCAGCCGGATTTGTTTGTGTTTTTGGGCGATAACGTGTATGCCGATACCGACAATATGGATACCCTGGCTGCCATATATCAACGGTTAGGGAGCAAACCTTCGTACCAAAACCTGAAAAAAAATGTACCGATTGTGGCCACCTGGGACGACCATGATTATGGACAAAATGATGCCGGCCGGCATTTTCCTAAGAAAGCACAATCGAAGCAAGTGTTTTTAGATTTTTTTGAAGAGCCGGCCCAGAGCTCGCGTAGAAAACACCAAGGGATTTATCATGCTTACACCTACACGGCCAATGGAAAAACCTTGCAGGTGATATTGTTGGATGTGAGAACTTTTAGGGATAACCTGAAATCATACAATGGGTCGCATAAAAATGATAAGGCTTTTTTTTACCGCATGCAGTATTCACCACATACCAACAGCGATTCCACCTTATTGGGCGAGGAGCAATGGGAATGGTTGGAAGAGGAGCTTCGCAAGCCGGCTGATGTAAGGATTATCGGTTCGGGTTCGCAATTTGGCATTACTTACAATGGTTACGAGGCATGGGCCAATTTTCCCCATGAACAACAACGCTTGTTAAACCTGTTAAAAAGCACCCGTGCAGGTGGGGTGTTGTTTATTTCGGGCGATGTGCATTATGGTGAAATATCGCGTTTAACCACCGAGGGCCAATACCCTATTTACGATGTTACTTCCAGTGGATTGTCTTCAACATGGGAGTTTGCCACGCCCAACCAAAACCGAATAGCCGGCCCGGTAATGGAAAACCATTTTGGCTTAATCACCATCAATTGGGAGGCGGCCGACCCCACCATTACCATGCAAATTTGGGACAAAAGCAATACACTTCGTGCGGAGCAACGCATTATGTTGAGCGAAATCAGTTGGTAGGGGGAAGGGTTAGTTTACACACGCAGGTTAAAATGGGCGTGGGCGGGGTCACTTTTCTGTTAAATCGTATATTTTACTAATAAATTCTATATTTCTATTTTGGAGATCAATATATCGTTTTTGAAAAGTTGAATCTATTCTATTGTACTCCGCATCTTGTCCTAATTTAATAAGTGGATTATAAATATAGGTTATAAACTCAACTTTTATTGATTCTCCGTAATAATGCTTTAATAGAGATTGATAAGAATATATTTTAAGGTTCCATTCTTCTTTTGATTGCTGGTATTGAAGAAGAGCGTCATTCAGGGTTGAGTCTTTGTCTCGAGTTCCCTTGTAAAGTCTATATGAAAGGAATAATCTTTTTCCTATGTCTTTTGAAATTTGATCATTTAATTCCATTTTCTTTTGAATGTTAGCCCTTTTATCTTCACGTTTTGCATCAAATGAACTGGTAAGAAATGCTGTTGTTGCCGATATAATCGCACCAAGTAGAATTAAGATTACTTCTCTTTTTAAAGATGGGGATTCTGCCATAATCTTGTTTTATAATTGTACCTTATTGTTGTAGATTATCGAAGGTAAGAATTTCGAAGCACAAAAATGCAACCAGAGCTGTCGCAGACCTGTGGTCTGGGACAAAGAAAATGTTTATTTACACATGATTATAACTTCCTCACACGCATTGCAGGTTACGGGATGTATGCGAGCAGGGATAGTTTACACACGTAGGTTAAAATGGGCGTGGGCTGGGGATACAATAATGAAACGCTCTTAAATCGCTGCTAAACACTTGCCTTTTTGCTTCAAAAACAGCTTTTAGCAGTTTTGATTTAAGTTGTGCAACAGTTACCGCTGTTATGTGCAGGTTTTCTTATTGCACTAGATATCTTCGTTTGTGTTTTTTGCCTATTCTCTCAATTAATTTTTCTAAGTTCTTATGTCCAACTCCTTCCATATTTGTTAACAATGGTAACATTCGTTCAATTACAAATTGTTCAGTTGCAATATCAGATAAAATGCTTCGGTCTAGGAAGTCTATTCTCTTAGTTTTAAGTTCTTCAAACAAATAAGACAAACTTTCTTTGGTAAAGTCTTCCAATTTCAAGTCGGGCATTCTTATAAGAACTACCTGACTTAATATTTTCCGATATTTAGACTTTGGATTATTAAACTCTGAAATCAATTCCTGTCTTTTGTCTTTAGATATATGAGAAGTAATTACCCTTGGCACCCGATCCGTAAACATCCACTCTTCGCTATTCGATTTTATAAACTCGGCAAACCATTCAAGCCACCAATTTATTGGCCCAATATCTATTACGAAACCACTTACATCATCATGTTCTAAAGCAAGTTTGTTACACAAATTGTAGGCTAATTTTACATTTCTCAATTTTAATAGCTTTACAAAAAGTTCTTCATGACCAATCCAGTCTAAGCTTTCCATACGAGATAATAGTTCAAAGTTTTCTTTTTGGAGACTACTAGGATCCATCATTAAAAGTTCTTCAAGCGCTTGGAATACTAAAACATGTTCTTTAGATTCAGAGATTGAATAGCACAAGGCAGCTTTTAAAACCCCATTAGTCTTACTTATTTCTACCTCAACAATTGCTTTTAAATCTTTTCTCTTTGAAAATATATCGTGTAAAGAACTTAGCGCCCAATCCGAACGTTCTGTACTCTCTTTCTTAACAATTGATAGTAGGGAACTGATATGTTTTGGTTCAATAATTGAATAGTCAATGTTATCTTCTTCTTTTGCAAAATGTATGATCATGTGTATTTCGAAAGCAACTTGGTCTGCACCTGCTGATAAGAGTTCTACACACATTTTAAGCCCTTCATTATTCCTACATTCTCTTAAGTACTCGAACAAAACTTCAATTTGTACCTCTTGATCTTTAAGCTTTAGACTTCGGTTATAAAATGAAGAAAAAACTATTTCTGGGTTGAAGCCTTCAATAATACCACCTAACGCAGAGTCAAATCCTTCAATTTTTTTGATTTCGTGGTTTTCAAATTTTTGTTGTACTCTCTGACACAGGGTTAAAAGTTTAGGAATATCATCTTCTGTTACATATTTTTTGACACTTCTACCTATTTCAGAACAAAAGTTATAATCATCACAAAAATCAACTAATAAATTGAACGCTTCATTTTTGAAATCAGTTCCTAGCAAGTCTATTAAACAACCTGCGGCTGAACCACCTAGTGTATTACCCTTTTCAATTAGTTGCTTTAAAACGGTGATATGCGACACTGCGATAGGTAAACTATTCCTTAATCTATTTCCGATCTGATTTTGCCATTCCCAATCTTTAGCTGTTGTGGTGTTAATTTCATTTAAAAGGCGCTCTACAATTTCTTTTGTATTATCTTCTAAATACTTTACAGCTGATAATGCTAACTCAAAGTCAATGGATATTATTGTTTCTAAAAACTGATCAGCCTCTTCTTTTTCTAATAAACTTAAACATAGAAATAATGCCTGATCCCAACGTCTAAAACTTAGTTTTTCCCTTAAGATATTGTTATTATCAACAAAAAGTGAAGCGAGTTTAGTTGCAGCCAAATATTCAGTTACAGACTGATGAAAGAAACATATTCTTTCATTAACTAGTGGAATTAAAAAGTCTTGACTTACTAGCCAATTTATGACATCTAAACTTGAAACAGATATAGCCGTACTTTTCTTAATCTCAGATTCGAGGAGTTTTATTAATAACTCGATTTTAAATGCTTCTTCACCATTGTTTAAA
>RDYC01000259.1 GCA_004293295.1 Bacteroidota bacterium | reverse complement strand
AATGGCTGAATTTTGTTCGCCTCTTCTTTGCCAATTGTATGGTGAAGATGCATACAATTGGCAAAGAAGAGGCGAACAAAATTCAGCCATTGAAGCCAGTAAAAAAGATAAAAATGCCATTCGGTTTACCGGGGCAGGTACTGCAAGGGTTTATCCTAAAGGGTCAAATGTAATTAGCATGTTAAGTTATGTGTTGGGTGATGAGCAGTGGAAACGAGCCTTAAATCATTATCTAAAAACCCACACTTATGCAAATGTAGAAACCAACGATTTGCAACAAGCCATTCAAGATAAATTAGGCATTGACATGAGCTGGTTTTTCGACCAATGGGTGCTTCGTGGAGGAGAACCAGATTACACTGTGAAGTATGATCCTGTGATTACACAAGAGGGCAATCACCTTACCCGTGTTGATGTGGCTCAAACCCATCAACAAGATGAAGTAATTGGATTATTTAAGATGCCTTTTGTTGTTGAAGTGTTTTATAAAGATGGAACCTCTGATAAAACCACCACGTGGATTGGTGAGCAATTTACAAGCATAACTATTCCTAACCCCAGCAAAAAAGCCATTGCGTTTGTGTTGTTCGACCCAAATAGTATGGTGATGAAAACCGTACAATTTAAAAAAGGTTACGATGAATTGGTGGCACAATTACAAAGTGCTCCTCACCTATTAGACCGCTACGATGCTTTAATTGCTTTAAAGGAAATACCACTTGATAAAAAACGCACGGTGCTCTTGGAAACATTAAAAAAAGAAACGTTTCATGCCATGAAAAGCGAAGTGATTAATCAGCTTGCTTCTGATGAAACTGTTTTGGATAATTTATTAGAAGTGTTCAAGTTGAGTGAACCGCAGCCTAAACTGGCATTTATTAAAGCTTACACGGGTAATAACAACAAGGCCATTAAACAATTACAACAGGCATTACAAGATAGTAGTTATGATGTGGTAGGGGCTGCCGTAGAAAAACTGTGTAAGATAGATCCATCCAATGCATCCGTATATTTGAATCAAGTTGGGGAAGTATATGGCATGAACAACGCGGTTAACATCAAATACCACGAGTTATGTGTGGTAAACAATATTGATGCGAATCAGCATGCGAATGTGCTTATTAATTATGCTGGAAATACTTGGGAGTTTAGAACCAGAAACAATGCCTTTGCTGCTATAAAAGCAAGTGGAGTGTTTAATGAATCATTGATTCCTCATTTATTTGATGCCATGTTAAGCACCAATGGAAGATTGGCCGCACCGGCCGCTGATTTGGCCAACTTTCTTTGCACCAATACTGTAAATCTAACAGCAATGCAGGGTTATTATAAGCAGCAAAGCTATTCCACAGCACAAAAGGAGCAGCTTAAAAAATATATGCCAATTCTTTTAACCAACTAAAGATTGTTGACGTAATGCTCAAGGATAATTTTAAACCAAACGGTGTAGTTGTCCGGGTAAAGCGCAATATCTTCCTGCACTTTTTCTAACGATAACCAACGGTAAGCATTTACTTCTTGTGTGTTTATGATTGGGGCGTGGTTGTATGTTCCGGTATAGATAAAATCCAGCTCATGCTCAGTTAAGCCATTATCAAAAGCTGCTTTGTAAATAAACGTACCCTTTTCTAATAACGGTGTTTCAATGCCCATTTCTTCTTTGAGTCTTCGCTGCGCAGCGTCTTTGGTTTGCTCTCCTATTCGGGGATGGCTACAACAGGTGTTGGTCCAAAGTCCGGCACTGTGGTATTTGGTTAAGGCACGTTGTTGAAGCAACAGTTCTCTCTTGTCATTAAAAATAAATACACTAAATGCACGATGAAGTAATGCCTTTTCATGGGCCTCCTGCTTTTCCATCACGCCAATTTCATTGTTCTGGTCATCAACCAGAATAACAAACTCATGCAAAGGGGTATCGTTCGTTAAGGTCATATCGTTTAGTGCAACGCTAGCTTTTCTTGTGCAGTAAGTTCCGAACATTGCAACAAATATTGGGTAATTTTACGTTTAAGTTCAGCATCAGTAACCCGGCTTATTTCTTGTAACAAAACAACCTTATCCGATTTTTTTTCGTTATGGTAGCCTAAAAACGAGGGGGAATTGCATTGAATGGAAAAGCGAAGGTAGCGTAGTTCAATATTATTGGGTTCGGTTTTTAATGCCTGGTCCAAAAAGGCCCTACCTAGGTTAAAATATTCCAATTTTTTTAGAGGGCTGAAGGCATGTTTGGCCATAATCATGGTTACTGCACCTTTGTAGCCCAATAAAATATTATTAGGCGGAAAGGTAACTTTTGTTAAAAAATCAGCGGCAATTTGCTCGTTTTTGGCAGCGTTTTCAAATACCAAACGGGCTTGTTGTAAGCTCACCACACGTTCAGTTGATAGCACCAAAGATAAGCACGCAACCAATAGTAATTTCATTACAACAGGTTAAAACTATGTTTAATGTATGAGCCAAATAAAAGGGCGTACTTCTCGTTATTCGGAATACGAATTCTTTCGTCCATGATGCGCGAAACAGGAGTGGTGGCTATTTTCTTGAACAGGTTGCAGTAATAGGTGTAGGCAACATATACCCCAAACCTTGCGCCTTTAGGAAGTTTTAAAATCCCTTTGTAACCTTCTTCAAAATCATGCTGAATGTCGGCTTCAATTTCTCGCTTAATGCGTTCGTCAATATTATTGTGTTGAAGTTGCGGAAAATACAGGCGGCCCAAGTCGTTTTGGTCGGCCTTAAAATCACGCAAAAAATTAATCTTCTGAAAAGCAGAACCCAGTTTCATCGCACTGTAGCGCAGTTCATCGTAGTAATCTTGATTGCCTTCAACAAAAACTTTTAAACACATTAAACCTACAACCTCCGCTGAACCTAAGATGTACTCCTCGTAACCTTTTTGGTTGTATTCCCTTGGGGTTAAATCCATTTCCATACTCTTTAAAAATGTCTCAATTAAGTAGCGGTCAATTTGGTAATCGTTAACTACTTTTTGAAAATTATTGAGAATGGGGTTTAAACTAATTCCTTGGTCAATGGCCTTGTAGGTATCTGCCTTAAAATCTCGCAGCAAATCCTCTTTGTTAAAGTCGTGAAAAGAATCTACAATTTCATCCGCAAACCGAACGAAACCATATATGGCATAAATTGGATTATGAAAACGTTTAGCTAAAAACTTCACCCCTAATGAGAAAGAGGTGCTGTACCTATTGGTTACCATTTGGCTGGTACGTTCTGATATTTCGTCAAATAGAGCTTTCAAAGTATTAGATATTAATTAAGTTTATAATCTTTTGCTATTAGTTCGGCCACTACATTGCCGCTAATGATGCTTGGTGGAAGACCCGGGCCCGGCACGGTAAGTTGACCCGAGTAATAAAGGTTGCCTAATTTGCTGCTTTTAATTTTAGGTTTTAATAAAGCCGTTTGATCAAGCGTATTTGCCAGTCCGTATGCATTACCTTTAAATGCATGATAATCTTCAACAAAGTTGCTGTATGCGTAACTGCGTTTATATACAATATGCGAAGCTATTTCTGTTTTTGTTTGGGCTTCTAGTCTTTTTATAACCAAGTTAAAATATTTTTCACGAATGGCCTCATCATCTTTTATGCCCGGAGCAACAGGAATTAACATAAATATATTCTCACATCCTTGCGGAGCCACAGTAGGGTCGGTAACACTAGGGGCTGATACATAAAACAACGGATTGGTTGGCCATTGCGGATTGCTGTAAATTTCATGGGCATGCTTCATGAAATCCGTGTCGAAAAATAAATTGTGGTGTTGAATGCCCGGAATACGAATATCAAGACCAACATAATACAACAAGCAAGAAGGGGCCATTTTTCTGGAATCCCAATAAGCCGGAGTATAAGACTGATCGCTTTTATTTAATAGCCGCTGGTCAACATGCTGGTAATCTCCTGCAGCTATCACCATATCTGCCTCGTAGGTTTGGGTATTGGTAATTACTTTTGTTACCCTGCCTTGGTGCGACTCCAAATGAATAACCTCGCTGTTTAAACAAATTTCAACCCCTTGTTTCTTTGCAATGGTTTCAAAGGCATCAATAATTTTGTGCATGCCACCCATGGGGTACCAAGTTCCAAGGCTCATGTCAGCATAATTCATTAGGCTGTACAATGCCGGGGTGTTTTTGGGGAGTGCGCCTAGAAACAGGATAGGAAACTCAAGCAACTCCAATAAAAAGGGATGGCTAACAACTGTGCGTACATGTTTTTTAATACTGGTAAGCACATCCATTTTTAGCAAGCCCTTTAACAAACGTATGTCTGCAAATTCCAATAAACTCAATCCCGGTTTATACACCAAATCGTTTATCCCAACTTGGTATTTATATGCGGCCTCTTTTAAAAACTTACGCAATCGGGGAGAGCTGCCTGGTTCGAACTTTTCAAACAGGGCCTCCAACTCCTCCATTTTTGCTGGAATAGAAACGGCCTCGCCATCGTTTCGGTATACCTGATAGCTCGGATCTAAACGTTTAAGGGTGTAAAAATCACTGGTGGTGTAGCCAAAATCTTGATAAAACTTTTCAAACACTTCTGGCATCCAGTACCAGCTTGGGCCCATATCAAACATAAAGCCATCGGCACTAAAACAGCGTGCACGTCCGCCCACTTGCCTGTTCTTCTCAAGCAGCGTAACCTGAACTCCTTTTTTGCTCAGGTAACTTGCCGCACTCAATCCCGCCACGCCTGAGCCAATTACTATGGCTGTTTTAACCCCCATTTAACATTTAAAAATTTATAATACTGAACTAACAAATTACACATAAAAAAGTTCTGATTGTAATTATTTATTTACGTTAACCTCAAAACTCTACAATAAATCCAATTGTGGGGAGGAAGGTATCATTAAAATTTGGAATAATTTTAGGAATGGCATTTGAGCCGTTTGGTTGAATTGGATTGCCATCAGTTGTTGCCCAATCACTGTTGTCAGGTTTTCGTTCAAACGCATATTGCGGATTGGCTTCGCTGGTAATCATCAATACGTTTTGGAAATCAATAAATACGTCAATAGTTATGCGCTTCAAATTCCATTTTTTATCAACCCGCAAATCAACTTGGTTAAATGTTCCAAGCCTCACTGAGTTCAAGCGCGTAAAATCAAGGGTTCCGTTTCCGGTAAGCAAATAGTTTTGGCGCGAGAGTTGCTCATCAAAGGGGGTATAAGGGTTGCCTCCGGCAAATCTGTACTTCACGCCCACTTCCCATCCCTTTTTAAATTTATAACCTGCAATAGAAGAGATAAGGTGCCTTGTATCCCAAGAAGAAGCAATGTACTTGCCATCAGCACCACTAAATTGGCTGTAGAACAAGGTATAAGAAAATGTGGCAAAAAAGTTTTTCACCAGTTTTTGCTGAAAAAACACTTCAAACCCGTATGCCCTTCCTTTACCGATTGAGGCAACAGACTCATTGCCTATGGCACCAAATTCTGTACCTTGGTTTGCCAGCGAAACCCCATCTCTAATTGACACCGGGTAATCAAAATATTGCTTGTAAAATCCTTCAAGGGTAATTCGCGTGGTATTTGTTGGTAAATACTCAATCCCGGCAACATAATGATCAACGCCAATGTACGCGTTGTTTTTGTTAATCAATGTTCCGTCTGCTGTTCTGTATCCTAATACCGTATACCCCGGCAAGCGGTAGTAACGGCCAATGCTACCATTAATGTTAAATAGAGCGGCAACGGCATATGATGCCGAAACCCTGGGAGAAAGTGTGCGCCATATCTCATTACCTTCAGTTAAAAAGGTATTACCATCTGCACGAACACCGGCACTAACAGTTAGCAAGTTTTTAAAAAACTTACGGCTTGCATCGGCAAAAGCGCCATATTTAACAAAATCTATTTTAGTGTCTAAAGGGATTCTTACATCGGCTGTTGCTGTTCTTAGTACGGTAAACCCTGAACTGTTAAACTTTACATATTGAAAAACACCGCCATAACTATATTTCCATTTGCCAGTAAACTTGTTTACATCAAAACGAAGTTTATTCTCAATTTCTTGCGAAACCGTTTTTAGTGCCCTCGCATTTTCATCATTTAATCGGCCATCTATAAAACGATCCAATCGGTTTTCAAACATGTTACGGCTGGCTGATATATTTACAAATCCGTTAGTAACCAAATGTTTCAGCACGCCACCAATGGTATAATTCCATTGGTTTATAATTGGACTGCCACGCAAGATGTATTCGTTTTCGGGAGTTGAGTTTTTAGGAACAGCAAAACTAAACTCATCAATGGCCCCAACACCTAAAGTGGTCAACGTGGTTTTGTTACTAAACTTAGTGGTGGTTTTGTATTGAAAATCCCAATAATTAGGTCGTATTGGTAAATCCAACAGCGAGAAAAGCAGTTGCAGGTAGCTTCTCCTGGCCGATGCAAGAAAAGTGGTTTTTTTGGTAATTGGCCCATCTAACGTTAAGCCAAACTCTGATGCACTTAAGCGAATATTGCCTTGCAAGCGCTCGGCATTACCATCCCTTTGTTTAAAAGATAACACAGACGATAAGGCATTGTCAACATTGGCCTTGAAACTGCTGCTGCTTAAACTAACGTCTTCAATAAAGCTTACGTTTAAAATACCTTGAGGCCCTCCACTGGCACCTTGCGTGCTAAAATGGTTAATCACAGGAATCTCTATGCCATCTATGTAAAATACATTTTCACTGGGGCCGCCTCCCCTTATTAAGATGTCGTTTCTAAAAGCACCGCCTCCGGTGTTGCCTCCTACACCTGGTAAGGCTTGAATAACCCGGCTGATATCAAAATTACCTCCGGGATTGCTCTTTATTTCCTCCGATGTTAGGCTTTGAACAGATAGTGGCGTTTCTGTTTTTTTGCCAAAGGTTCTGGTTTGTATCACTGCTTCATTTAGTGTTTTACTTTCGGTTTCTAGCTCAATATCAAATGTTAACACATTGCCTGTTGTTACCACAATATTAAACAGCCTAAAGGTTTGGTAGCCTACATATTGAATGATAAGGTTGTAAGATTTTGGCGGAATTCCGGTAATTTTAAACTTACCGTCAACATCGGTCTGTGCTCCTAACGTGGTCCCTTCTAACACCACAGTTGCTCCAATTAACACTTCTTGCGTGTTTTTATCTTTTACCGTTCCGGTAATTGTACCACTATTTTGAGCCAGTGTTGCATTGGTTAAACCTAACATAAAACTTAATCCAAACAACAAGTGTTTAAACTGTCGAAAGCTGTGCTCAATAATAATGATTAAAGGCTTGTAGCAACAGGGTCTAAAAAGGCAAGGCAATTTGTTCAAAATTGTTCTAAGGATAAAGCTTATTGGAAGATATTGTTGTATTTTTGATTCCATATTGTAAAACATAAACACTTAAGCACGTATTTTTAATACGTTATTGTATTATTTTTGTTCAAATTAAATCAATTTTGAACTAATTTGCAAAAATAAGTGCTTAGGATAGTAATTTTGATTCTTGATGGACAAGCTATTGGTAATTAAACAACTTATTGCAAGATTGGAAGAGTACAGCTTAAATGCCCAATCGGAAACGTTTTCTTTGGATTCATTTATTATGTGGATGGCTCTACAACAAAATAATTTCGACACCCCAATCCAGCCAAATAATCACATTACAGCGCACCTGGAAGCAGATCGTTTGGATATTGAAATAGCAGGCTTAAACGGGTTAATGTACCGTTACGGAAGGATTTATGCTAAGATGGCTCTTGAGCAAAGCGAAACAGAAAGTATAGAAGAATTTACTTTTTTGGCCAGTTTGGGTGCAATGGAAAAAGCCACAAAAACAGAGCTTATTAATAAAATGGTTTTTGAAAAAACCACAGGTACTGATATTATTAGAAGACTGATTAAAGCTGGGCTGATTAACGAGACGAAAAACCCTGATGATAAAAGAAGCATGTTGTTAAATGTAACAGAGAAAGGTAGGTTCAGCTTGTTTAAAACATTTAGTAAGATGGCTATCGTAGCCAAAGAGATTACGGGCGGGCTTGATGTGTTTGAAAAAAAGGCCCTGCACCATGTATTGGTTAAATTGGAACATCATCATCGAACAAATCTTCCTCATGTTCAACAAAAAATAAACCAATCGTTTCACCAAGAGAAGTAATGCAACAAGCATATTGTTTGGTTAAAAGCATATTTGCAAAACCAGTTGTTTGTTTATTGGTTTATTATCATTGTATATTATAAACATTCCATGAAAGGGCAAGTTATCATCATAGGATCGGGTATAGCAGGTTTGGCAACGGCTGTCCGTTTAGCTGTGGCGGGCTATCAGGTAAAGGTTTTTGAGGCCAATGCTTACCCGGGGGGTAAGCTCTCCAATATAGCATTAAATGGTTATCGGTTTGATGCCGGTCCATCATTATTTACCCTTCCTGAACAAGTGAACGAACTGTTTTCATTGGCCGGAAAAAATCCCGATGAATGTTTTGAATACTTACGCGTAAATACCTCCGGGCATTACTTTTACGAAGACGGCACCATTTTTCATGCCTATGCAGATAGGGAAAAGTTGGCCAAGGAGCTTCAGGAAAAGCTGGGCTTAAGCAATCCAAAACCCTTTTTTGACTACCTGGATAAAGCAAAAAGAAAGTATGTGTTAATGGCTCCTATTTTTATAGAGCGCTCTTTGCATCGGCTTAAAAACTATTTAAACTTTGCAACCATTAAAGGGATTGCTAACATTTTTAGGCTGGATATCAACCGTTCCATGCATCAGGTGCTGTGCCATTTGAATCGGCATACGTGAAAAGCAATAACGCATCAAGATTGGTTTTCGTTTTCATGATTGCCGCAAATTCAGCAACCACGTTTGGATCTTCGATGTTTTTGGTTGTAGCGGTGCGCCAAAACGTGAGGTGATTGTCGACCAAAAACATCAACAAGGCACGACGCGCACCACTGATCTGCAGACGTTTGCATACGCGATTGGCTAGCATCGTCGAGCCGTCGATGTGCTCTCTTACGTCTTCGGCGCGACCTGTATCGTGCATGATCACTGCGAGATAAAGTGCATAAGGATCAGAAATATCTAACAAAAGTCGCCGATAGAACTGATGCTGTGGTTCCTCACTGACAAGCAAGGCATCGAG
>RDYC01000258.1 GCA_004293295.1 Bacteroidota bacterium | reverse complement strand
ATTGGATGAAATGTTAAATTATTTGTTTGGATAACCTAATTCTAGGCCACGTGTTTCTTAGAAACGCGTGGCCTAGGGTTGCTTTAATGATCCAAACCGATTAATGGCGTTTTGCCATCTGTAATAATTATTTTGCTGTTATTGCTTTTGCTCAAGTTTTGAAAGGCTTCTATTTGTCTGCTTTTTAGTACCATTGGCGTTAAACTTTTGTTCATTAACTCATTGGCTGTCATTTGTGCTTCTGCTTCTGTTTTAATGGCGTTGGCCCTGCCTAACGCCTCTATTTCAAGTGTTCTTTTAAGTGCCTCAGCTGCAATAATACGGCTGTTTTTATCACCTTCTGCCTGAATAAGTTTACGCTCTGCTTCAAGTCGTTCTTTATCTTTTACAAATTCCATACGTTGTGCTTCTTGTTCGGCTTGTAATTTTTCTTCTATGCTTTTGCTCAAGCCCGGAGGTAGCATAATGCTTTTTAGCAAAACCTGTTCTATAATAAACCCACGACTCTCCAACACTTCCATCATTCTTGCTTTGATGTCTTTTTCAATTTCACTTCTTTTGTTGCTATGCATATCCTTCGCATAGAAGTTTGCACAAATATCGGCAGCCGCACTTCTGAATACGGGCTTAATCATGGTTTCTTCAAACTGTAAACCGGTGTTTTTTAGGATATTGGCCAACTCGTTTGGCTTTAACTTGTATAGAATGGAAATCTCACTGTTCACTGTTAATCCTTCCTTGCTAGGTAACCCCAAATTCATTTCTAGATTTACGGTGCTAATTGGAATGGTGATAATTTTAGATACAAACGGATTGAAACCTCTTGGCCCGGGTTGAAGTATCTTATCGTCAAGCTTACCTAGAGTTCGTTTGATACCGACTTCATCTTGCACAATAACTTTACAAGAAACGAAAAGGGCACTGATGCCTAAAAAGATGTAGGATAGTTTTTTCATAATAACTTGAATAAAATGATGAACATTAAATAAACATTAAGACATTGGAGATTGTTTTAATAGTTAAGAAGTTAGCAATAAAAATCATGCCAGTTGTTGGTTTTTGGTGGCATTTTTATTACTAACTTAAACAAATTGGGAGGTTGTTTTTTAAAGTTATGCAGGTAAGTGCATCCCATACAAAAAGTAATTTATTATTTGTTTATACTTGCTACGTTCATGAACAGAAACATTATTGATGGGTTAAATTTTGCTTCCAAGTTAAACAACCGCAGGGTTTGGAATTCACTTAAGCTATTGGCCAGTTACTATTATTCCAAGTTAGTTAAAAGACCATTTGTAGCGGGTAACCCTATTTATATGGAAATTGAGCCAACCACTAGTTGCAATTTACGCTGTCCACAATGTCCAAGTGGCTTGAGAGAATTTACTCGCAATACCGGCATGTTGGACATGAACTTGTATACCAAAATTATTGATGAGGTTCATGAGGATTTGTTATGGTTGATTTTGTACTTTCAAGGAGAGCCCTTTTTAAACAAGCAATTTCTTGAGTTTGTTAAGTACGCGGCACAAAAAAACATTTATACAGTAACCAGCAGCAACGCCCACTATTTTACAGATGAAATGGCCAAGGCTACTGTGGAAAGTGGTTTGGATAGGCTTATCATATCAATTGATGGTACTTCGCAGGAAACTTACAGCAAGTATCGGGTTGGGGGAGACTTTAATAAAGTGATTGATGGTACACAAAAGCTTTTGTATTGGAAAAAAGAACTCAATAAAAAAACGCCCCATATTATTTGGCAGTTCATTGCATTTAAGCACAATGCACATCAAATTCCGGAAATAAAAAAATTAGCTAAAGAAATTGGGGTAAATGAGTTGGGTATTAAAACAGCTCAAATTTACGATTACCAAACCAGTGATGCATTTATCCCTGAGCAGGAAGATTTGAGGCGATACACCAAAACAACTGACGGAAAATATCAAATTAAAAATGAATTGTTGAACCAATGTTGGCGCATGTGGCGTGGAAGTGTAATTACGTGGGATGGTTTAGTAGTTCCTTGTTGTTTTGATAAAGATGCCACGCATCGCTTTGGGGATGTTGGTAAAGAGTCATTTATGAAAATTTGGAGAAGCAATCAATACAACACCTTTAGGCAAGCAGTTTTAAAAAGTCGTAAAGAAATAGATATTTGTACCAATTGCTCAGAGGGTACTAAAGTATGGAGTTGATATGAAATTGCCGGATAAACACGTAATCTTATATGGCTTAACTCTTGCTGGGTTGCTATTTCTGCTTAAAAAGTTGGAGTGGCATTTTATTGTGGTAGATTATTCATTTGAGATTTACGCAACATTGATTGCCTTATTATTTACCGGGCTCGGTATTTGGCTTGCATTAAAATTGGCCAAACCTAAAGTGGAAACCAAAACCGTAGTTATTGAAAAGGAAATTTTCCGAAATGTTGATGAATTTAAGATGAACCAAGCGAACCTTGTTGCATCCGGAATCAGTAAAAGGGAATTGGAGGTGCTTCAGTTAATGGCCAAGGGGCTGAGTAACCAAGAGATTGCAGATGCCCTGTTCGTATCTTTAAACACTGTAAAAACACACTCGTCTAAATTATTTGAGAAATTGTCTGTAAACAAAAGAATACAAGCCATTGATGCCGCCAAACAATTGGGGCTTATTCCATAGTACCAAATGGTGAAAATACTTATTTTGTGGCAAATTCACCCTTAAGTATGAGCCACAATATGAGGTTATCGTGTTGGTTTGTGGGCTAAATGTTAAATATTATGTTAAACAAAAACACCATCGTGTTCGGACTGATTGCCGGGTTAATCAGTTCTATTTGGGTAATGATTTTTCCCTTTTTAGACCCCTCATTTGATTATGGCAATGGAATGGTTTATGGCTATACGGCCATGATTATTGCTTTTAGTTTAATCTTTGTCGGGATTAAAAATTACAGAGACCGCTTTAATAGCGGGGTTGTAACATTTGGAAGGGCTTTTTTAATTGGGCTTTACATTACCTTAATTGCTTCAACAATTTATGTAGTTGTTTGGTTGTTGGATTACTACTTTTTTGTGCCTGATTTTTTTGATATCATGGCCAAATCTTATCAGGCAAAGCTAAAAGCCGCTGGTGCTTCAGAAGCTGAGTTGCAGGCTAGTATTGCCGAAATGATTAAGTATAATGAATTATACCAAAATCCATTGTTTAACGCTGCTATGACGTATATGGAAATTGTGCCATTGGGATTGGTTATTTCATTAATAGCTGCTGCTATTTTAAAAAGAAAAGCGGTAACGCCAAGTGCTGCTTAAATTATGGGAGGGATGCCCAAAAGCATCCCTCCCATAATTTATTGTTTGGTGTAAGTTGATAAAGCGGATAAGCCTTCGCTGCTACTTCCCCATCCCTTATCCGGCTCTGCAGTGGTAACGCCACTTCGATAAAATAACCAGTCTAATTTAAGGGAAGTTTCTTTTGCTTGATAAATGCCAAAAGTGGTTCCACTAAAGGATTGCCCATTTATTTTATCAAAAGTAAAAGCAATGTAATCAATGGGGTACCCCGCACTGTCTTTAAAGTTAGAGGGTGTTAATGTCAGTCGTCCTGTCATTACTAAATTGCTACCTGAGCCAGATTTGGAAACCTTAGTCCAACTGCAAGTACTATCCTCATTTACGCTTAGAATAGATTCTGAGTACCCGCTTTGGTCGCCTTGGGCTTGATTGGTACCACTGGATTTCCAATTCCCTTTTAACGATGCCATGGTAGCGGGTGTAACAATTGGTGTGTTAGGCTTAGGATCTTCTTTTTTGGTTTCCTCATCTTTACAGGCTAAAAGCAAACTTCCAAAAGCAAGCAATAAAACGGTGTGTTGTGTTAATTTTTTCATAGTTGTTAAATTTTGTTGGTACAAATATGAACACAACTTTTGATATGAATTGTATATAACTATTTGAAATACTGATTTTTATGAATAGTTTATTAAGCTTTAGCCTTTGTTTAGTAATTGGGTGTTTCTAGATCAATCTGTAGTTTATATCCCAAGCCGTAAACATTATCAATGTGCACGTTACCGGAGTTTTTAAGTAGGTTTCTCAAACGATTGATATAAACCGACAAGCGTTTATAAGTGGCTTTATCATTATTGCCCCATATGGCTTTAAGGATAATCTCATTTTGGATATACTTGTTCCTGTTTAAATAAAGCAGTTTTAGTAGCTCACAATCAATATGCGAAAGCTTAACTTGACCTTCTTTGGTTTTTAGCCTCCTAAGTAAAGGGTTAAACTGTATACTGCCTATATTGCATAATACGTTACTGCCTGATTCTTCTGCGGATAATCCAAATCGTTTTTTTAACGCACTTATTCTTAATTCAAGCTCCTTCATTTCGAACGGTTTGCACAGATAATCATCAGCGCCAATTTCGTATGCCTTAATTTTATCATCAATCTGATTTCTGGATGTTAAAAATAATATAGGCACCGATTTATTAACCAGTTTCATATCCTTCACTACATCAAATCCATCTCGGTCCGGTAAGCCTATATCAACTAAGCATATTGCGATTTCTTCTGTGTTAAATAGCTTAAATGCAGTTGTTGCATTTTGTGCCCAAATTACCCTATAACCTAAACTGCTCAAGTAACTTTTAATTACATCTCCTAGTGTAAAATCGTCTTCAATCAATAATAAATTGTTCGTCATAATTTTAAAGTGGAATTGCTATCATAAAAGTGGTACCGACATTTACTTCACTGGCAAGGCTAATATTCCCTTTATGTGCCTCAATAATGCACTTGGCATAATGCAGGCCAACCCCAAAGCCTGAAATATGTTGATGGGCTTTATAAAACATGCTGAATAAGTTTTTCTGCATGGTTAAAGGTATGCCCACACCTTTGTCTGATATTTTAAAGATGAGGTTTGAGGCGTTTGAGGTGATGTCAATTTGAATATCAAGAGTTCTTGTTTGAGAGTATTTGATGGCATTATCAATTAAGTTATAAATAACATTGCCAAAGTGGGTGCGATCAATGTTTAAGGTGTATGCATCATCATCAACAAACAAACGCATATGGCCACCAGCATCCAGAATGCGCTTATTAAACAGTTGCATTACTGTTAAAGTAAGGTTATTGATGTTGGTTGGTTTTTTGTTCATGGTGAGAAAGTTTTTTTCGGCAGCAGACACATACAGCACGTTTTCGAGTTGCTTTTTTAGCCGTTGCGATTCGAAGTAGATGGCATGCACGTAAGTGTTTGGGGAAAAATTCTCATGGCTGATTCGGCTGTCTCTGAGTGCCTGGCTTGAAATATAGATGCTGCTAAGTGGCGTTTTAATTTCGTGAGCCAGGTGGCTGATAAATGCTGTTTTACTATCGGCCAATTGTTTGTACTTGATAAGGGTAAGGTAGGTGTATCTGGTAGCAAAAAAGAATAAAATCAGGATAATGATGCAACTAAATAATATGGCAAAAAGTTGCTTAAACAAGAAGCTGTTTACTCCTGAAATGGTAATGGTAAGGTACAACGGGGCATAAAATCGGTAATCATCAAACAGTTTAATAACGGGTTGTTGTTGGCTTATTGCTTGTTGTTTTAAGGTGTCTAAACGGTAGGTAATGTTGAGGTTTTGGTCAATAGCTTGTAGGTAATTGCTAATTGTTGCACCAATAAAATTGGTGTCTATTGGTAATTGATTCACTTGAAACCTAGTGCTGTTAATGGCTTGTTTGCTTAATTTTTGATAGATGGTTTCACTGAGTTCTTGCAAGTTGTTAAATGTATCAGCCTTAAACAGTCTAAAGGTGATATCCATAAATTTATCCTGTTCAGGAGCGCATAAGTACTTCTTGCTGTACTCTTTAAAAAGTTCCTTGTGTCTACTTATCTCATGCTGTTCTATTTTCTGTTCAATATTTGCAATAGTTTGTTGCAGTTTGTTGTTGATTTGCTGCCTGTTTAAATAATAAGTATTATAAAAAAAGATTCCTTGCAGCACTGAAATGAGCAAGAATAAAAAGAGCAAAATATGGTTTAGGCTATGGCGTATCATGTGTTAAAGAAAACACATTGTGAGCCTAATTACTACTTAAGTTGGAATATTGGGAAAGTATTAACTTTTGTTAGGAATGTTTTAGGTTTTTGCCAGTTTGTTACAGTGGAAACGATAATAAATAAGTTAACGTTTGAAGAGATAGGTTTCCAATACCGGCCAAAAAATGACTACGGCAAAAATCATAAACAACAAACCGCTACCAATATTGAGTCGGTTCATGTTCTGGGCTGACAATACCGTTCGGAGTTTGCCTGCAAAATAACTGATGCCAAACATGGTGCCGAACATAGTGAACAACACCACTATGTAAAACAAAATCACTTGGTGCAAGGTAAATTGTGCCGTTCCTTCAATGTAGGTGGTAACCCCCATCCAACTTATTAAAATCATGGGGTTAATGCTATTTAACATGATTCCCTTCATTACATACAGAATATCTTTTTTTTCTGTTAATGGCGCATCGTTAGTGTGGTCAACTTCTTTTTTAACAATAGACCTGATTCCCAGAATAAGCAGAAAGATAAACCCAACTAGTCTTATTTCAGTATCTAGTTTCCGCATTTCGTCTGCAATAAAAGTGGTGCCCAACACAGCTACAGCAATAAAAAAGGCATCACTTAACAATACCCCAAAAGCAATGAAAAGGGCCTTGTAAATACCGCGTTTAATGCTGGTTTGAATAAGTGAGAAAAACACAGTACCGAACGTTAATGTAAACAATATTCCGGTAACCAGTCCTTTCCATATAGGTGCAATAATATCCATGCCCTGCAAGTATAATAAAGTATGGCTAAAAAAGCAGGGTTTATTGTGAGTTCAAAAATGTTTAACTCAAAAGCAATTTGTTTACTTATTTTACTTAAAGGTGTTTAGCCAAATTTCCGGATTAAAACCTATCAATAATTTGTTTTGGTATTCAATAATGGGACGTTTAATTACGCTAGTCTGTTTCTGAATAATGGGCAAGCATTTTTCAGGATGTATCAATGCTTCTTTTTCTTTTTCAGTTAAGTTTCTATAAGTAGTGCCCTTGTTATTGATGAGTTCACCTAATGTGCTTTTTTTTAGCCATGATAGCAATTTATCAACGTCAATACCTTCTTTTTTATAATCATGGAAACGATATTCAATTTGACGTTCATCTAGCCACGAAAAAGCTTTTTGCATGGTATTGCAATTTTTAATTCCGTAAATGGTAATCATATTTTTGGTGTGTTAGTCTTCAAAAAAACTGTGTACAACAGGTTCAGCCCAATTTACATTTTTGTTTAACATAAAACCGGCATGCCCGCCATATTTAGAAAAAATGGCGTGTACAAAAGGGTGGTCAACCACCTCTTCATAAGGGAAACAACTGGCGCTTAAAAAGGGGTCGTTTTTAGCATTAATGAGTAGGGTAGGTACGTTAATGGTGTGCAGCGTGTTTATACTGCTGCACTTGGCCCAGTATTCTTCAGCATCTTTAAACCCATGCAACGGGGCGGTATAGGCATCATCAAATGCTTTAAAGTTTTTAATCTGATGAATACCTTTGATGCTAACCTCTTGTGGTAACTGTTTGTTTTTTTGAATAATTTTTTGGGTTAAACTCTTGATAAAACGTTGCATGTAAATGCGATTAAAGCCTTGGTCTAATTGAAGAGCACAACCCTTTAAGTCAACCGGCACAGATAATGCGGCAGCAGCTTTAACGCACCCATCAACCTGTTTAACATCGGCAAGGTACTTTAGCAAAGCATTACCGCCCAAGCTAAATCCAACAGCATACACTGAGGCGTATTTTGTTCCAAGTTCTTTTATATATTGCCTGATATCGTCTGTAAATCCGCTGTGGTAGGAGTTTGGTTTTAGGTTAAGCTCTCCGCCACATCCTCTAAAATTCATGGCATGCACATCATAACCACTGTTTGTAAAAAAATGTGCAAAGCCTTTTATGTATTGCGATTGGCTGCTTCCTTCCAAGCCATGTATTAACAATACGGCTTTTTTATGGCTGCGCAATAAACAATCAACATTAAAAAAATCGCCATCAGGTGTATGAATACGCTTACGGGTATAGTTAATCTGGTGCTTTCGAAATAAGGCAGGAATAATGGTTGACAGGTGTTGGTGTCGGAATATGATATTGGCTTTAAACGCTGGGTAATCTTCTACAATCATTTGCTGCAAAAGTAAATCATATATCTAATTATGCAGGAAATGTCAGGTTAAAATATCTACTTAAAATAATGAACGTATGTGGTTTAGTACACTTTAACTAATTAACGGCACTAATTGTTTTCGTTAATCATTTTCCACAACAAGTCTTTTAATTCAGTAATATGGTATTGGGAGGCTGAACTGATGAATATATGAGGAACACGCGGCAGTTCTTTTTTCATTTCTGCCATTAACTCCTCATCTAGTAAATCGCTTTTAGTAATGGCCAGCAGGCGATTTTTAGTGAGCAGTTCCTTGTTGTACTTTTTAAGTTCATTTACCAGTATTTTGTATTCTTCCTTAATGTTTTTACTGTCAGCAGGAATCATAAATAACAGCGTGGCATTTCTTTCAATATGTCGTAAGAATCGCAATCCAAGACCTTTTCCTTCGTGTGCACCCTCGATAATGCCGGGTATATCAGCCATCACAAAACTTTTATAATCTCGGTATTGAACAATGCCCAGATTGGGAACAATGGTAGTAAAAGGATAATCAGCAATTTCAGGTTTAGCAGCAGTAAGCACACTTAATAAGGTTGATTTACCTGCATTAGGAAAACCAACTAGGCCCACATCAGCCAATACTTTTAATTCGAGAATTTTCCATTCTTCTTTTCCATCTTGACCCGGAATAGCATAACGGGGCGTTTGGTTGGTGCTGCTTTTAAAATTGGCGTTACCTAGTCCTCCTCTTCCCCCTTTAACAATAACTTCCTCTTGTCCATCATGGGTAATTTCAAACATTACTTCACCGGTTTCAGCATCTTTTGCAACGGTACCTAAAGGTACGTCCAGGTATTCATCAATACCATCCTTACCTGAGCGGTTTCCGGCATCGCCATTACCACCGGGTGCAGCAATAACATGTTTGCGGTATTTTAAATGCAACAACGTCCACATTTGGGCGTTACCCCGAATAATAATATGTCCACCTCGTCCTCCATCACCTCCATCAGGACCGCCC
>RDYC01000257.1 GCA_004293295.1 Bacteroidota bacterium | reverse complement strand
CTTCGGTGTAGGTAACCTTATCTGTTTGAAGGTAGTTTACGCCTGCAATTTCATACGCCCTGGTTTTGCGGAGCAGTGGAATTTTGCCTACAAAGAAGCTTTTAAAATCGTGCATGGCATGCAATTCTATAAACGCTTGATTATTGCTTAGCGCATAATAGTTGAGTGCGTGGAAAGAGGTTAACCTGTCGCGCGAATAATCGCTGCCAATGGCATTTTTGTTTGCAGGGTTGTTTAACACAATGGTTTGGTTGCCATTAAAGTGCTTATAATCGGCAAATAACATATTGCGTGTATTAAAAAACATTCCGGCAGTAACATCAAAACTTAAGGTACCCAATAACTTCATGTCAACATCTTTTCCGGTACCCAACTCTAGTAACTGGTAGTTAAACAATACATTATCTAACCCAATCCCATGTTTAAAGCTTGCATAAATATCAGGGTATTTGCTGCCCAGTATTCGCTTGTATTCGGGGTAACTTTCAAAACGTTGCTTGGGCACGTAACGCACATTAATTTTATATTCTATTCCCTGATGCGTGTTGAAGGCTGCTTTATCGTTTAAAGGATCAGCCGGATTGTTTGATAAATAGCTTCTTTTTTCTTCACCAATAAATGCGTAGTTATTGTTATTTACCATGGCTTCCCGGTTAAACCATTGCACATTAACGGAGCTGTAAAGGCCATTTAACAGTTCCCTGTTTACGGTTACTGAAAGCATATCTTTTTGAAGCAATTTCATGTAGTTCAATCGGTCAATAAGGCTATACGCTGTATTGATGATATTGGGAATCGGTTCGTTGGTGTTGTATTGCTGAATAAATCTGCCGGCTTCAATCCTCATGTTGGAGCTGGTTTTGGGTTGCAGGGATTTTCGGATGGTGATGGAGGGAGCCAGGTTATTGTTGGAAAATCCATAGCGTATAATTGGTACTACATTTATATAATGCCGATTGATGCGGTTTGATTTATACCAACTCATGCGGTAGTTGATAACTACACCTTCAACGGTATTAAACCCAAAGGTAAAAGGAATGGAACTGAGGTTAAAGTAGCGTGAAGAACTATCCGTTTCTTTGGAGTAGGTGTAACCTCCTATAAGCAATTTTCGGAATTTGAATTTATTGCGCACACGGTCCATGCTATCCAGGTATTGCGGGCTGTTTTTAGCTTGGTATATACTATCCGATTTTTTGTAGTGTTTATCTTCTTCTTCGGTGAGCACTATTGTTCGTGTGGTATTCCAGTACTGGGTATCTTTTTTATTGGCACCTTTTTGAATGTTAAATACTTCGTAATTAAAGTAGTTTTTACCAAACTCCTTGTTCACATTATAATTGCTCATGGTGGCTACGCTCATATCAGTTGCACCAAAACCAAACACCTTAATGTGGCTGTATAGTTTTAGCTGCAATGGCATGTAAATGTTATTGGCGTTTACCATTTCTTGTTGTAAGAAGAGGGTGTCCACAAATTCAATTTGAGCATCTTTGGTAATGTACATGTCTACCCCATAAATCTGGTGGTCGGCACTGCTGATATAAATGATTCCTCTAAACAAAGGGTCGCCTTTGCGTTGTGGGGTAATTTGTATTTTGTACACATCTTTACCATCAACGGTTAATGTACCCAAGTATTTGTAACGATAGCTAAGCATAGCTAAAGGAGCAATGGGTGATACAAAAGGCCTTTCGCTGTAATAACCGATTTTTACGGTAGGGTCATAAAAATTAATGAATACATCTTCCACCCGATTAAAACTAAAGCCTTGTTTTTGTCCGGCAATGCGCGAGGCAATCATGGTTTCTTTTACTTTATCAGGTTTTTCAAAATTATATTTGGCCACAGATTCGGATAGGTAAACAAGGCCAATATCATTTGAATCAATTTTTTCGCCATTGGCTGCAAGTTTGAGTAATGCGGGCATTTTTTTTGGCACTTCATTTAGACGTACGTTACTTTTCATGTACACATCGGCAGAAAAGCTCTGTACTTTATCAAAATTTTGTTTGCGCATTTGTATGGCTTTTTTGATGATGCCAATTGCAGGATCTTTACCATTGGCTGTTACCAGTGCCGTTTTAAGCAATACATTATCGCTGCGCATTTTTATTAACAACTCTTTAGTTCTGGTGTTCATGTCAATTTTAACACGCTGTTTTTCAAAACCTATACTTTGTATTACCAAGGTTATGTTATCAGTACTTTTCAGTTGTAAAGTAAATTCGCCTTCGGTGTTGCTATTGGTACCAACACCGCTGCCTTCAATGTAAATATTGGCATATTCAACAGGAGCGTTGTTGGCATCAATTACTTTGCCTTTTAATACTAGGTAGTTTTCTTTTACACCCAGGTGATGCATGATAAAGGCGAGTATAAATGCCCGTTCTTTAAGTGCAGCGTATCTGCCTGATGCGCCACCGTGCCCGCCTTCCATGGTGGTTTTAAATAAAATTTGGTTGGTATCTGTTTTTAGCTCGCGCAGTTTGGCCACCCATTTTGCCGGTTCCCAATAGCCAACTTGTGCATCGTTATAGCCGGCTGTTACCAGTATGTTGGGGTAGTTTTTGCGTTCTACATTATCATAGGGTGAATAGGTTTTCATGTAGTCGTAATACTTTTTTTGTTTGGGGTTTCCCCATTCTTCAAACTCAAAGGTGGTAAGTGGAATGGTTTCATCAAGCATGGTATTGATTACATCAACAAAAGGCACATTGGCCACCACACACTTAAACAAATCAGGCCTCATATTAACTACTGCACCCATTAACAAACCTCCTGCCGATCCGCCTTGAATGGCTAGTTTTTTCGGGTTGGTATATTTTTGTGCAATCAGGTGTTCTGCGCAAGCAATAAAATCATAGAAGGTATTTTTTTTATTCAACATTTTACCGTCTTCGTACCATTGGTTACCTAAGTCATTTCCACCCCTAATGTGGGCATCGGCCATAATAAAACCGCGGTCTAAAAAGCTGATTTCATTGCTTGAAAAAGAGGGTTGTGTTGGTGCACCATAACTTCCGTACCCGGTTAATAATACCGGATTGTTTCCATTTAATACCATGCCTTTTTTGTAGGTAATGGTGATGGGAACTTTTACCCCATCATGCGAAGTGGCATAAATACGTGAGGTTTCATAGAGTGAGCTATTGTAAGGCTGGTTAAGGCTGTCTTTTTCCAATAGTGTAATGGTTTTATCGCGTAGGTTGTATTGATAGGATGCAGCAGGCTCAACGGTATTTACCACTGTAAACTGCAAGTGGTTTGTTTGTGAATAATTGTATTCTTCAAAACTATAGGTGATTGAATACAGGTTTATATTTGGTTTGATGGTATCAATTTGTTGGGTAAGGCGGTTTTTAATGAGTAAGCGTTGCTGTGCGTTTTCTTTTTCTTCGTAAATTAAATAATCCTTTAACAGGGTTGATTGGGTAAGTAAGGTGTTTTTGCGATGGGGAATAACCACTTCCCATTTGTCCGGATTGTTATTTTGTATAGCCGTTTTTACCAATTTGTAATTAATGGCCTCGTAGTTGGTGGTAATGTAAAACTCATTGCCTTCGTAATGTTCTATACTATAAATTAAATCTGGTTTACGTTTTAAGTAGAGCGTGGGTTTACCTTGATTAGTTGTGGCATCTATGTACCACATTTCATTGCTTTTTGTTTTACTGATGTTAAACGTGATGTATTTTTCGGAAGCGGTTTTCCCTATGCCAATTTGATAAGTAGCATCCGGTTCATCCATTAACAGTTCATCCATGGTGTAGGGTGTTCCCAATTTATGGCGGTAAACACGGTATGCCCTTTTTGTTTTATCTTCAGGCACCGTGTAGTAAAAAGTTTGATTGTTTTCACCCCACACAAAGTCGAGGATTTGCGGAACGGTATCGGTGTAATAAACGGTGTCGTTATCTATATCTTTGATAAAAAGTTTGCCCACATTATTTCCTTTTGCATCAACGGCATAGGCGTATAATTTTTGATTGGGGCTAATGCTTGAAACGGATAGGGAAAAATACAGGTATTCCTCGGAGAGTTTATTTAAATCAAGCACCAATTGTTCCGGTGCAGTTAGGGAGTCTTTTTTACGATAAATGGCCGGATAATCTTTGTCTTTGAGATTGCGGCTGTAATAATAATAGTTCTTGTTTTTTCTGGGGCGAGTGTCTTTGGTTTCAACAATTCGGGCCCTCATCTCATCATAAATTACTTTTTGCAAAATGGCACTTGGCTTCATTACCGCATCAGCATGGGCATTGTTTGCAAATAAATAATTAACCACCTCGGTACTGTATTTATCGCGCATCCAAAAGTAATGGTCAATCATGGTATCGTTGTGCACAACGGTGCTATGCGGTATTTTTTCAGCTTTGGGGTATGGTACTTGTTGGGAAAACCCCTGGAAACAAGAGAAACAGCATAAGACAATAAGCAAGTTGTTTTTTAACATCATGTGGCGTATTTGGTGTAAAATTAATGCGCTAATCAAGTGTAAATTAATAAATTTAGTCGAAAGGTGATTTTTTTTAGATAAAAGGCAATATTCGGATAAAAAAAAGTCCCGCCCTGCGAAGCAGGGCGGGACTTTTTTGCGGTATAGCCAAACGGCTTACTTGTATTGCTGTAATTTGGCTTCCATACTTAAAGTAGTATGAGGCACAGCGCGTAAACGTTCTTTTGGAATCAACTTACCGGTAACTTTACAAATACCATAAGTTTTGTTTTCAACACGAACCAAGGCATTTTCAAGATTTTCGATAAACTTTTTTTGACGGGCAGCCAATTGGGCAATGTATTCTTTCTCTTGGCTCGAAGAGCCATCTTCAAGGGTCTTGTAAGAATTATCGGTATCGTCACCGGCATTCATGCTCGGGTTTTGCATTTGCTCAACCAAATCAGCAAGTTCTTTTCTGGCAACTTCTAGTTTTTTGTTAATAATGTCTTTGAATTCTATCAGGTCATTATCACTGTATCTTTTTGCTTCGGTAGCTTTTTCAAGGGTGTCTTTTTTCTCGGTAAAATGAACCGGTTTGGCAGCAACAGCTCTTTCAACCGCTTCTTTTTTCTCCAATATTTTTTGAATAGGGTTAGCCAAAGGCACTTGTACTTTTTTGCTCACCGGTTTTGGAGCCGCTTTAGTGGCAGGCTTTACTTTTTCTACTTTAGGGGCTGGTTTAGCCTGCGGCTTGGCCGGTTTGGTTACCTTTTTAGCAATTGGCTTTACTACTTTTTTGGGAGCAGGTTTAGCCGCTTTTTTAGCCACCGGTTTTACTACCTTTTTAGGAGCGGGCTTAGTTGCTTTTTTAGCCACCGGCTTCACCACTTTTTTCGGGGCAGGTTTAGCCGCTTTTTTGGCCACCGGCTTTACCACTTTTTTAGGAGCAGGTTTGGCTACTTTTTTAGCTACCGGCTTTACTACCTTTTTAGGAGCAGGCTTAGCGGCTTTTTTAGCGATTGGCTTTACTACTTTTTTAGGAGCAGGCTTGGTTACTTTTTTAGCTACCGGTTTAGCAGCTTTTTTAGGAGCAGGTTTGCTTGCTTTTTTAGCAACGGGTTTCACCGCTTTTTTAGGAGCAGGTTTGGTTGCTTTTTTTATCGGTTTCTTCGCCATAACTATTTAATTAACTTTGTTAATCTGAACTTTAACCAGGTGTTCATCAACCTGAACTTCTATCGAATCGCCTGATAACGTGCTAGTTTCAATTTTATTCGCTAAAATTTCGGTGCAAATATATGTTTTATAAGTATTTATCGCATCATTTATATACGGATGCGGTTCAACTGTAACATTTATTTTATCCATCACTTCAAAATTGCGTTCTTTTCTGAGGTTTTGAAGTTTGCTAACAAGCTCACGTGCAATGCCTTCCTGTTTTAATTCGGGGCTAATCTCAATATCTAACGCAACAGTTACTTTACCTTCATTGGCCACTTTATAACCTTTAATTTCTTTAGAGATGATTTCAACATCTTCTAAAGCAAGGGTGAAGTCTGTATTTTCTATGTTAATAAGTAAGTTACCTGTTAGTTCCAATTGGGCCAAGTCTTCAGCACTCATCTTTAACACATAGTCGCCAACTGCTTTCATTTTGGCTCCTACTTTTTTACCCAAGGTTCTAAAATTGGGTTTAGCTGATTTTTCTATTTCAGCAATAAACTCCAGTTCTTTTACATTTACTTCTGAAAGGATTAAATCCTGCACATGTTTAATTTCGTCCTTAATGCGTGGATCAACCATTGGGATGAGGATTTTTTGCAGAGGCTGACGTACTTTGATGTTTTCTTTTTTACGGATAGATAGCACCAATGAAGAAATTTTTTGGGCATATTCCATTTGTTCTTCCAAGATGCTGTCAATCACACTTTCGTCTGCATGCACCAAATCAGTTAAATGCACAGAAGCCGCTTTGCCATTTAAGTTTTGGTAAACCCAATCGCTAAAAAATGGTGCGAATGCGCTGCTAAGTTGAGCAACGGTATTTAAACATTGGTAAAGGGTTTCGTAGGCTGCTTTTTTATCCTCATTCATTTCGCCTTTCCAAAAGCGTCTTCTGCTTAAACGAATAAACCAGTTGCTAAAGTGGTCGCAAGTAAATTCTTCAATGGCACGCACTGCAGGTGTGGCATCGTAGTCATCCATTTTTTCGCGCACGGTTTTAATCAGGCTGTTAAGTTTGCTCATAATCCAACGGTCTAACTCTGTTCTTTCAGCAACAGGTGTTACATTGTTTTCATCAAACTCAAATCCATCAATATTGGCGTAGATGGCGAAAAAGGAATACGTATTATATAATGTGCCGAAAAATTTGCGTTGGCTTTCGGCTACTCCTTCTAAATCAAATTTGAGGTTATCCCAAGGGTCGCTGTTGCTAAGCATGTACCAACGTGTTGCGTCAGCACCGTATTGAGCAATGGTTTCAAACGGGTCAACCACGTTGCCCAATCGTTTACTCATTTTATTACCGTTTTTGTCGAGCACAAGTCCGTTGGCAATTACATTTTTAAAGGCAATACCCGGGTTGCCATTCTTTTTATTTATTGCGCGAATGTCCTCGCTGCTTTCGTTTAACAAAACAGCTAAAGCATGTAAAGTAAAAAACCAACCGCGGGTTTGGTCAACACCTTCTGCAATAAAATCTGCCGGATAGTTGGTTTCAAAAATATCTTCTTGACTAAAAGGGAAATTCCATTGCGCATAAGGCATGGCTCCACTATCAAACCAAACATCAATTAAGTCTGGCTCGCGAAACATTTTTTTACCGCTTGGTGAGGCTAACACAACTTCATCAACATAAGGTTTGTGCAAATCTTTCACATCATAAGATTTGTCCATAAATCCCGCAACAATGGCTTTGCCTATTTCTATTTCCAACTCTTCTTTACTGCCAATGCAAATTTCTTCGGTACCATCTTCTGTTTTCCAGATTGGTAATGGTGTTCCCCAATAACGTGAGCGCGATAAATTCCAATCCACCAAATTCTCCAGCCAGTTTCCAAAACGTCCTGTTCCGGTGTGTTCAGGTTTCCAGTTGATTAATTTATTGGCTTCAACCAATTTGTCTTTATAAGCAGTGGTTTTTATAAACCAGCTTTCAAGTGGATAATATAAAATAGGTTTATCAGTACGCCAACAATGCGGGTAGGTATGGTCGTATTTTTCTTTCTTAAATAGCTTACCTTCTGTTTGCAGTTTAAGTATGATACGTTCATCAACACTTAAGTAGTGGAGTTTTGAAGTATCTTTAATAATGCCACTTAGCTTTACTTTTTGTATTTCTAATTCAGTTGCTTTTTGTGCTTCGGTTAAGTAGGCTTCTTTCACAAACTCTTCACCATACAAAAATTGTCCGTCTTGCACTTCGGGTAAAAACTTACCGCGTTTGTCAACTAGTGTTAAACTACCAATACCATGTTGTTTGGCCACCCTAAAGTCATCAGCTCCAAAGCTAGGCGCAATGTGTACAATGCCTGTACCATCTTCTGTGGTCACAAAATCTCCGGTAATTACTTTAAACGCATCGCCATTTTCAACTTTGGCAAAAGGTAATAATTGCTCGTAACGTATTCCGGCTAATTCACTCCCTTTAACCTCTTTTACTATTTCGAAGGGAATAATTTTGTCTCCTTCACGGTAGTCGTTTAAGTTGATTTCAGCATGTTCCGGTTTAAAGTATTTGCTCAGTAAGTTTTTGGCTACAATTACAGCACAAGGTTGATGCGTGTATGGGTTAAATGTTTTTACTACAACATAATCAATTTTAGCACCAACGGCTAGGGCAGTATTAGAAGGAAGCGTCCAAGGAGTGGTTGTCCAAGCCAGGAAATAAACATCTCCTTCAAAAGGTGCATCAATGGTCTTAAACATGGCTACGGCAGTCATGTCTTTTACATCCTTGTAGGTGCCCGGTTGGTTTAACTCATGCGAGCTCAATCCTGTTCCGGCAGCAGGTGAGTAAGGCTGTATGGTATAACCTTTATACAACAAACCTTTATTGTAAAGTTGTTTTAATACCCACCATAAGCTTTCAATATATTTGGTTTCGTAGGTAATATAAGGGTCATTCAAATTCACCCAATAGCCCATCCGTTCTGTGAGGTTATTCCACACATCGGTAAACTTCATGACGTCTTTCCTGCAAGCTTCATTGTATTCGGCTATTGATATTTTTTTGCCAATATCTTCTTTAGTAATGCCCAATGTTTTTTCCACTTGTAGTTCAACGGGTAAGCCATGTGTATCCCATCCAGCTTTGCGTTTCACCTGAAAACCTTTAAGCGTATTGTAGCGACAAAAAATATCTTTTACGGTGCGGCTCATTACGTGGTGAATGCCGGGCATACCATTTGCACTTGGCGGGCCTTCGTAAAAAACAAAGGATTTAGCGCCTTCGCGGTTGCTTACACTTTTTTCAAAGATGTTGTTGGTATTCCAATACTTCAAGATTTCCTCTTCAAATGCAGGGAAATCCAGTTTTTTATATTCTTTATATGTTGCCATGGTTTTAAAAAGTAAGGCGCAAATTGGTTCTTGTAACTGAAACAATTGGCTAATTTTTAAGGATTGCAAAAATAGGGTTTACCAACTATAAATGAAAGGGTTGAAAATAAAACAGGCCGCCCACGGGCGGCCTGTTTTAAAGTAGTTAAAAATTTGACTATCAGCAATTAAAGATTTCCGACCATGTTTTCCGGCTTCACCCAGGCATCAAATTGCTCA
>RDYC01000256.1 GCA_004293295.1 Bacteroidota bacterium | reverse complement strand
AAGGTGGTATGCACCTTCTCGCCAATCCTGATACAAATGGTGACATAAAAAACTCACCAGCATAGCCCGCATCCTAAAGTTTATCCAGCCGGTTTCTTTCAAACAATGCATGCAAGCGTCTATCAATGGAAATCCGGTTTCACCTTGTTTCCATGCATCAATAAACAATTGGTTTTTGGGATGAGGCAATAACTCATAACCGGGATTGATGCACGTTGTTTCGTAATAACAGGCCACTTCAAATTTTTGAATAAAGTGGCAATGCCATTTTAAGCGGGTTAAAAAGTTGGTAAAAGCAAATTTGTGAGGCGCATGTTGGGCATAAGGATAAACATATTGGTAGGCTTGTTTAATGCTGATATTTCCCCAGCTTAAGTATGGCGATATTCTGCTGCAACTTGTGCGACTTTCCAGTGGTTTGCTGATGTGTTTACTGTAGTTTTTACCACGATCTTGAACAAAAGTTTGTAGGTATTTAAAAGCTGCATCTTCACCTGCCGGTTGCATACTTGCCGGATAATCACCCCATAGGGTGGTTAATGATTTGGGCAATGGAAAAACAGGATGAAGTAGGGGAGTTGGTCGGCTTTTAAAGGTGTTTTTTACCGGAGGTGCGTGCATGGTAACAAACCATTGTTTATCCCAGCCGTCACGGTTGGTAATACCGCGAATAATGCCATCACGCTGAAACTGTTGCCAGGTGATGTGTTGTTTTTTGAAAAAGGTTTCAATTTGTTGGTCTCTCCGGTACGTCAGGGCAATACCGCTTTCCTGATAGCTGTAAACAGTTTGTATGCTAAAGCAATCACTTAAATAGGCAAACACTGCCGCAGCCTCGGCATAAAACATCACCACTTTTTTATCAACAATGGCCAGTTTGTTGTTAAGTTGTAGGATGGAGTGGTATTGAAACCTCAGGTGCCGCAAACTGGTATCCGGGTAAGCCATTATACTGGGTTCAAACAAGTAAATGATCAGGTAAGGTAATGGAGATTGTTCGGCCATGTGCAAAGGCAGGTGGTCGTTGGAGCGAATATCTCGCTTAAGCCATACTATGTTTATTGCCTGTTTAATAATGGTTACAATTGATTAAGGTATGTGGAAGCCTTTTTCCAGTAAGCAAAAAACGAATGATAATAGCCGGTTACTGTCGGAAACATCCAGCTTCTGCTATGCATAACACCTTGGTAGTGGTTATTGGTAGGGTGCTGCTTGTAGTTTATTTTTTGGGTATCATAATGCTTGAATAGCGTTGAAAAGCTACCTGTGTATACCTGAATACCCGGAATATTTTTAGCCAGTTCCAATACAAAAAGAATGGTTGAATCTTTTACAGGGTAAGCATCAAAAAAACCTGGTTCAAGTAGCAATATCCTGTTGGCCTTTACATGGTTGTCCCAGGTTGGATCAAGGTTGTAAAAATTGTATACGTAGGTGGGTAAATGCTCGTTTAAAACAATGTTGTTAAACTGGGGCAGTGTGGTTACCAGTGGCAAGTTTGGGATGGCGGTTAAGTAGTGGGAGTGGTCGGCACCCATAAGTTGCTCATACGAAATATCCAAGTAAGTATTGGTTTGATCAGTGCCACAATACTTGTTTATATTTTCCTGATTGGCGTAATATTTTTTAGCACTAAAACTTCCGGCTACCCATTGCCAACTCAAGGCATTGCTCGCCCAGTCCGCATCCAACAAATGATAATACATCCATTTAGCGGGCAATTGCCAGTGGCTTTGGCCCACATTGCAAGCCAAGCTAGCCACATACATGCGCATGTGGTTGTGCATGTATCCTGTTTGGTACAAGTACTTAATCCCTTGGTCAATGGCTATAATGCCGGTGTCTGCATCAACCAGTTGTTTAGGTATACCTTTGTTTTGGTGCGGTTGCAGTTTTTTAATATCCGTATTGATGCCTTCGCCCAATGCCATCCATACTTGTTGGAAGTAATCTCTCCAAGCCAATTCTTTTAAAAAACTTTCCACTTCGTGCGGATGGTATCCTTTTGCCAGTATGGTTGAGGCCACTTGTTTGGTACTGATTACTCCACGCGAAATGTAGGGCGATAATTTGGTTACAGCCCCATTCAGGTAGTTTCTTGTTTTGCCGTATTGTACCGGATTGATGTTTGCTACCAGTTCAAGTATTTGGGTGTAATCGGTAGTGAACATTATCGCTTGGAAATTTTGTTTAAGGTGATGTTTCTTTGGAGCGAACACTTAAATCGGTTTATCTCCGGATTTCTTTTGTGGAGGTGCTTTTGACTCACTCCTTGATTCACTCTTTTGCGCCATAGGTTAAAACTGCTCCGTTTCAATTCCTTCCTCATCAGGGCAATCACCTCTTTTTCGGCCAGGCCAAATTGCAATAAGATGGCTTCAAAAGGGGTTCTGTCTTCCCAAGCCATTTCAATAACCCTATCAATGTCTGCGGCATCCATGTTAAAAATACTTAAACAATATTTTTAAAACAGCAAAACTGCATTTTTGTTTCAGCGGAGTTGCCCTGTTAACAAGTTAACCACCAGGCTAAGGCCGCCATTGTTTAAGGTAATTTCAGGTCAGCAAGGTTTAAAGTGGTATGCCATAACACCACTCATTCAACTCCTTTTATCAATATTTCGGTTGGTTGTTAACACTCACGGCCTTTTAGTAAGTAACACAATCGCATACGCCAGTATGTAGTCACCATATCAGATTGCCCCAATTATTGAGTTGGCTTTTAATCAGGTAAAGCTTGCAGGGTAAGGGATTTGTGCAATATTAGGTTCATCCGAATCCATTCCCATAAAACAGGTTACTTGGCATCAGGTGATTGGGAAAGAAAGTCATCAGTGAAATGGCCGCGTTGTTTAGGTTGGGCAAATTTATCGGCATTAAATTGCCGGGAATTGCCTTTGGGAATGGAAAGTGACTGCCATTGGAGGGCACTCATTTTACCAATAAACACGATTTGACCAATGTGGTATGGATAATGCGCCAATTGCCTGTTAATGGCTTCTAAAACGGTATGCCCTTGGTTGCGTATATAAATTATTTTATCCAAATCATCCTCGTTTAGCGATGTTAAGGTGCTTAAAAATACCTTCCAACCTTCTTCCCATTTATCCAGCAACGCCTCTTTGGTGGTAATGTCGTTCTCAAATTCAGCATCGCGGTTTCGCCAAGCTTTTTCTCCGTCAGTGGTCAGGAAATCCGTCCAGCGGCTGAGCATGTTTCCCCACAGGTGTTTAATAATGGTGGCAATGCTGTTGCTGTTTTCATCGTATTGCCAAAATAATTTTTCATCCGGTATTTGGGCAAATGTTTTATCGCCAAGCATTTTGTAGTATTCAAATTGTTTGATGACACTTTCTAAGTAGGTTGTAGGCATTGTTGTTATTGGTTAAAGGATGTTAATCATGAAGTATTTTGGCGTTAAGCAATCTGCGCCTGATGGAAATTTAAGTTTTTATTAAAATTGAATGGCAATTCCATTTTCTACCAGCTTTTAGGCATTTTGTTGCTCACTTGGGAATTTGGTTACATCCATGAAAAAAACTTCCCAGGTATGTCCGTCCATATCTTCAATGGTGCGCTGTTGCATAAAACCATAGTCCCTCATTTCATTGGGTTCTGTTCCTCCGGCTTCAAGCCCCTTCGTCATAAAGTGATGCACCTCATCAACACTATCAACCGATAGGGAGAATAGCCCGGCAACTTGTGATTTGGTATCGGCAATGGGTTTATTGGTAAAGGTCAAAAATTTATCATGGCTTAATATCATTACATAAATATGGTCACTCCAAACCATGCATTTTGCCGTGTCGTCAGAAAACTGTGGGTTATTGGTAAATCCTAAAGCGGTGTAAAAGTCCATTGATTTTTGCAGGTCTTTTACGGCTAAATTAATAAAAATTTGTTTGCTCATTTTATTGGTAATTCGTTGTCAATGTTACCCCTATTTTTTGATTTTTACGAGCCCTGCATCATTTTGGGCTACTTCGCTCTCCTTTTATTCCCTTTGGCACCATGCCTAACCTCTACAAAACCAAGTGCTATTCCACCTATCATTTTACAGCGTTCCTGCTTTTACTTTGTTGATAACGAATAAACTTGCTTTAAGAAGGTGTGTAACGAAGTGGTTTTGCGGCCTAAAAGTTGCTCTAAGTCTGAGCCAACCATTTCCAATTCTCCATTGGCCTGAGCCACGGCAAAGCTGGAAAATAAGCCAATAAATTCAGCAGGCACGCCATGTTCAGTTAAGGTTTTGGCAAACTCATCAGCAGTTGGCGAAATGTAATTGATTGTTCTGCCGGTTATTTCGGTAAGATGCTGCGCAACTTCTTGGTAAGAAAAAGCTTCATGGCTCGTAAATCGGTATGTTTTTCCCGAATGTTGATCGGAGGTAAGGATATTGGCAGTGGCTTCTGCCATTTCAACTCGTAAAACGGTGCCCACTTTACCATTACCGGCAGGTAAATAAATGAGCCCGTTTTCTAACACGTTTTCGCCCAAAAAGACAGGTATAAAATCCATGTAAAGGGTATTCTTCAAAATGGTATAATTCATGCCGCTTTCTTTTAACCACTTTTCTGTGTTCAGGTGTGATTCAGCTACCATCCAAAGCGGAGAGGCTGGCGTTTCATCTTTTCCAAGAAAACTGGTGTAAACAAGGTGTTTTACTCCCGCTTCTTTAGCCGCAGATACCACGTTTTGATGTTGCGCATTGCGGTTTACAATGTCACTACCCGATACAAAGAGTAGTTTTTCTACACCTGTAAAGGCATTAACCAGTGAACTGTAATTGTCGTAATCGCCAATTCGCAATGCCACTCCTTTGTTGGTTAAATCAGCGGCTTTTGCTTCATCCCTTACCAATGCAACAATATTGGTTGATGAAATCCCTTTTTTTATCAGAAAATCAATGGTTGACTTTCCAAAATTTCCTGTTGCTCCTGTTACTAAAATCATTTGCTTGTTTTTTAAAATTAATAATTACTTTTGTTACGCAAAGTAACTAATAATAGTTTTTAAAAGTAACCTGTTACCTATTGGTAACTAAGTAAATAGTAGTAACAAAATGGTAACAATTACAGCAAAAAGTAGTGCAATAAAATGCCCGGTAACCGGGGTGCTTCAGTTAATTGGTGGCAAGTGGAAACCTGTTATCCTATATTGTTTGCGGTCGGAGAAGAGGCGTTTTGGAGAAATCGCTGCGCGCATTCCCGACTTATCAAGAAAGGTGCTGACAGAACAGTTAAAGGAGTTGGAAGAAGATGGTTTAATAACCAGGAAACAGTATAACGAAATTCCACCACGTGTTGAATATGAATTAACTAAACTTGGCAAAAGTTTGGCTCCGGTGCTTAATGCCATGGAAAAGTGGGGCATGGAACATGTGATAAAAAAGCGGAAAATGCTATAATAGAGGTTTTTTTCATTCACGGTAAGCCAATCAATGCGATTTTGGTATTACTTAAGTCTCTTTATTTATGTGGGGCAATGCGTGAATAGGCAAGGCATGTATACAAAAAATGCCCTTGTTAACCATGGTGTTTTATCCAATTGTTCAAATGGTGGCAAATCATCAAAAATGCTGATGCGTTAATGTATACTTAACGCCAGCCTCTTTAAAACCAGCGTTTATCAACCCGAAAATAAGGTGTTTTAAGCGATAGAACTAAAACTTGAAATGATTCAAAAAAAGGGGAGGCTTGAGCAATTGAATGAGAAGCAATTATTTGCTATTCGTTGCCTTGGGTGCTGTTTCACCGGATTTTCGCGATGTTTTTTGTAGTTGTAGGCCCATTAAAAAGTTGCGTAAAATTTGGTCTTTACATACCCTGAATTTTTCGTGTTCGGGGTTTCTAAATAAGGCTGCCAATTCACTTTTGCTAAACCTGAAATCTGCCAGTTGTAGAATCGCTAGGATGTCCTCATCTTTTAGGTTCAAGGCAATTCTCAGTTTTCTAAAAATTAAGTTGTTATTTAAGCTTTTTTCGGGCTTTGGGGTTTCATTACCTTGTTGCCCCCTGTTTTGAATAATAAAACCGTTTAGGAAAGCAGCTAGATTAATATCATACAAGGGCATAAACGCTTCCTCTTCTTCCTTCTTAAGCCATTTGACAAGTTGCTCCTGATTAACCGTTAATCCTCCTTTTAAAAAGAGCCCTATCATGGCTTCATCTGTTATCCTAAATGTATAACGAAGTCGCCTAAGTATATCGTTGTTATTCATAATACTGCGGCAATTTAAGGTTATTTACGCGTATAATTTTCTTACCTAGGTTTAATAGGTAAATCCTTGTTCGAACAAAAAATTGCTTTTAACGGTTTTGATTGAGGTGGTGCACTTAGCTCAAAAGGGAGAACAGTTAAGGCTGTTAGCGGTCTGTGGCAAATAGAAAACTATACTTGTGGTGATCACTTTTGCAAAGGCGTTATTGAATTTGTCCCGCTTGCAGGATGTGCGCGAGCTTGGGGCTTTAACAGGTCGGTATTACCAAGGCTTTCTTTTATCATTCTTCGTAGTAATAAGAGTAATCTATGCCTTTCATAAACATTTCTCTGTCGTTAATTTTCTCAGTGAGTGCACTTTTAATGAGTTCTGCCAACACGCTGTAATCTACAGTACTTATAATCATGGCGTCCATGTAATTTTTTTTACTGATTTTACTCCAGTCCACACATTTCTTAAGTTCTTTCTTAAATATCAAATCCAGCCATACCCTTGTGCTTCTGCCATTGCCTTCCATAAAAGGATGTGCCTTGTTCATGGCGGCATATTTTTGAATAATCTCGTCAAAGGTTTTTTGCGGCATGGCATCTACTTGCTGCAAAGTAGTCTTTAAATGCTGAACATACACAAATTGGTAGCCTCCCTTTGAAATGCTCTTTTCTCTGATTTGCCCCGCAAAATCATACAAGCCTCCAAACAAATAGGCGTGTATTTGTTGCAAGCCTTTGGTTGTTCCCACCTCAAACTCGTCTATTAAATTACTTTCAAAAAGGGTGTAGGCTTTTTTCTTACTTTGACCGTCAATGCTCGTGTCGCTGTATAAGAACCAATCCAAAAACTTCATTGCCTTGTTGTTGGGAAAATATTTTGCAAGTTCCACAACTCCACTGCTGTCCAATGTGTCTGTTAGGTACTTTTTCCCATCTGCTGCAGTTAGTTTCAGTTGGGTAGTGGCACTAACCAACTGGTTGTTTTCCTTTTTCAACTTGGCTTTTAGGTATTTCCAATAGTTGCGAACTTTCTTGTAATCGGGCTCTTCATTTAGCACACCTACAATATCTAACACACTAAATCTCCATTGGGCATTTTCATCATCCCAAACCGCACGAACTTCTCGGTCATCAAAAAAGCGTATGGATATTTTTAGCTGTTCTTTCATGCTTTATTTTCTCTATTGCTCAATTATTACATTTCAATACAACCAAAGTAGGTAATTGTGGCTGCATAAAAAAGCTGTTTTGGGTTGGCTTTGCAAGCTTTTTTGTAAGCTTTGGTCTTATTGTTAGTATGTCCATTCTCCGTGGCTTACTGGTAAACGATTTAATTCTTCTTTATAAAACTTCCACTTTGGTATAAACTTGTCAAGGTATGCCAAGAAACGGTCGTTATGATTTCGTTCTAATAAATGTATCATTTCGTGAACTATAATGTACTCTAAACAATGTGTCGGCTTTTTAGCCAGTTCAAGATTTACCCAAATCCGTTTTTGTTCTATGTTGCAAGTTCCCCATTTGGTTTTCATTTGTTTAACACCCCAGTCTGCAACACTAACACCAATAATCTTTTCCCATTTGAAAATGAGTGCTGGAATTTGATTTTTTAATTGTTTACGATACCATTCATTCAAAATGTTTTGTCTTTGTTCAATACTTGTATTCGGTCTAACAAAAAGGTCAATATGGATTTTGTTTTTAATAATGACTTTGGGCGGTGCTTCGTGTTCTGTTACTCTCAATAAATACCTTTTACCTTCAAAATAATGACTTTCTCTTTCGGCAAATGCTCTGGGCGATTGTCTTTCTTGTTTCTCAAATTTACGTTGGGTCTTTTTTATCCAACCTATTTTTGAAATGGCAAATAGTCTTACAGCTTCGTCATCTATGTTTAATGGTGCAGCAATACGAACCCTGCCAGTTGGCGGATAAACGGATAGGTGCATGTTTTTTATGCTCTTTCGCACCACATCAATTGTGAAGTCGCTGATTTCTATTTGATGCATCTTAATACTCCTTTTGATTAGTAACTAAATCAAATATTTTACTCAACATTTCTTCATCTGTAATGCCATATTTTTCTAATACTTCTTTTATGGCTAATTCAACTTTTCTTCGTTTGATGTGGGTGCTTCTCCAATCATCATCTTTTACATAACGTACTTGTTCGTCCATCACAATCGACAACTCTTCGTTCTCTTCTAAGTTGTCGTACAAAGCTTGCTTTGGCTTGTTATCAATGCCTTTGGGGTATGACTTCTTTGTATTTGGCTGAATATTTTTGGCTAATTCTTCGTACTTTTTTAAGAGTTCTTCATAAGAGATTGCAACCTCTTTTCTTAGTCGTATCAACTCCAAAAGCAATACACTCATTTTTTCGTAGTAAGCAGGATTAACAGGCATTTCCTGAATAATCGTTTTCCGCATATTATTTTCAATGGTTTCGCTCATTGCCGCTTTGTTGCCTTTAATGCTTGCCGGCAATTTATCAGTGGCTTCTTCAATTCCATTTTCAACAATGAGTTGAAGCAATGTTGCTTCGCCTAAATTAGATAACACACGGCTTGGGTCGGCTGTGAGATACATATCCAACATCTGACGCATATCGGGTTCGTATTTCTTTAAGTCAATATAGTCGGAACTGTAATGCTTGATGCTGTTACGCAACTCAGCATAGTGGTTTACCTTCTCTTTTATTTTGTCGGCTTCGGCTTGTGTATAACCTGCTTCAATGATTTCAGCAGCTATGTTGTTGTAAGCTCTGATTAAAGCCACTACCAATTTGTATAAAGTCAAACGCTTTTCCTCGTTGTCTTTCAGGTCGTCTTTGTTGGTTGGGTCGCCACAGAAATAATGATAAAACTGTTCTATCTGTTTTGGCGCAGGAACATCTAAACACAATTGATGCAAGGCCTCAATGGCATCTTCCAACCGTTCTTTGGCTTTCACAAGCCTGTCAGTTAATAAGCCTTTTACATCTTCTGCATCAAAGGCATCAAAAGCATCCGAAGTATAATCTGTAATTGATTTATTGAGATTGTCTAAAAGATTTTTGTAATCAATGATATAACCAAACTCTTTGTAATACGGGTCATTTTCTTCTTCTTTTCCTAATCGGTTGGTACGGCAAATCGCTTGAAACAAACCGTGGTCTTGCATCTGCTTGTCTATGTACAAATAGGTACAGTGTATGGCATCAAAACCCGTGAGTAATTTATCAACCAC
>RDYC01000041.1 GCA_004293295.1 Bacteroidota bacterium | reverse complement strand
AAATACCAATCATGCCCATCCTTTTAAAAAAAATTGTTGATGAATACCATAAAAGCAGCTCCAAATCAACAATAACAAAGGCTGATAAATTGTATGTTCATCTTTACAAGCTCTTGTCAAAGATGATTATAAAAATGGAAGTTCCTGAAAATACCATACTGCCTCCAACCAGAAAATTAGCTGATGCATTGGGTGTTTCCAGAAGTACTGTGCTGCGTGCTTATGATATATTGTTGTTAGACGGATTGATTGTGTCCTTACCAAGCTCCGGGTATCAAGTGAAACCACACGAAGAAAAGAAGGCTGTTTTAGCAGTTGAAAACAAAACAGAAGATAAATACCTCTCCAAAATTGGTAAATCATTTTTAAAGTTACGTGATTTTAATGTATCTAACAGTGGAGAAAGTTTGGCATTTAGTCCAGGCTTACCACCGTTGGATATATTTCCGGTTTCGCAATGGAAAAACCTCACCAATATGTATTGGAAGGAGGTTAAATTTTCTAATTTATCGTATTCGCCTTCATCAGGAATTGACAAGTTAAAACTGAATATTGCCAATTATTTAACCTTAACCCGCAAAATTAAATGCGACCCAAGTCAGGTTATTATTGTATCAGGCTCTTTGCAATCCTTATATTTAGCCGGAACCTTGTTATTAAATCCGGGTGAAACCATGTGTTTAGAAGATCCCACTTTCCCTAATGTGCATGCGGTTTTTAAAGGATTAATGGCCAATGTAATTGGTGTGCCCGTAGATAAAAAAGGCATCCATGTTGATTTCATGAGAAATTTAAAACATAAACTTAAAATCATACATGTTACCCCTTCGTGTCATTACCCAACCGGATTAAAAATGCCCATGGAAAGGCGCGAAGAACTGTTGGCTTTGGCAGAAGAAAAAAACGCTTTTATTATTGAAAATGATTACGAGCACGAACTCAACAATTGGGATGACCAGTTGCCCGCTTTGTTTAGTTTAGATAACAACCAAAAAACCATTTACCTAGGCACGTTTAACCGCATTCTTCACCCATCCTTGCGCATTGGATATATGATTGTGCCTCATCGGTTAAAACTACCTTTAGAGTTAATGTTAAAACATTCCCATCGTTTTGTTGCTCCCTCCATTCAATTTGTATTGAACCAATTTATTGAGAAGAAAGTGATGCACAACCACCTGCACAACTTGATAACCGTTACCAAAGAACGTAAGCAATTTTTCACCCAAACATTTCAGCAAATTTTTAAAGGAACTGGATTTCACATCACCCCCACCGAAGTATTAAGCCTGCAATCATTGGTAACATTTACCAACGGCATTTATGATAAAGACTTGGTAGCTTTATTGAACCAACATCATTTAAGCGCACATTCGTACAACAAATGTTTTATTTCACCCTCCAATCAACAGGGGTTGATTTTGGGGCATAGT
>RDYC01000255.1 GCA_004293295.1 Bacteroidota bacterium | reverse complement strand
GGATGATGCAATAACACAACATAAGAAACAACAACTTAAAAAAAAGCGGGTAGCCGTTTTTATGGGTGGATACAGCACTGAAAGACATATCAGTGTTGAAAGTGGTAGAAATATTTATGAGAAGCTTGCGTCTAGCAATAAGTACCAGCCGTTTCCTGTTTTTGTAACCGGAGATCATCAGTCGCATAGTTTGCACATTATTCCTATTAACGTGATGTTAAAAGATAATGCTGATGATATTAAAGAAAAAGTGTTTCACTTTAAACGTGCTCCAATTGTAGAGAAAATTATTGCTGAGTGCAACACAATCATTAATAAGTACGGGAATACTTCGAATCTTTTTGCCCCACAAAAAGTTACCTACAAGCAGCTTGCCAAAAAGGCTGATGCCGTTTTTATTGCCCTTCATGGCCGACCGGGTGAAGATGGAACAGTACAACAAGAGCTTGATAAGTTAAATATTCCATACAATGGTTCAGGTGTTGAAAGTTCGCGTTTAACAATTAATAAGTTTGAAACCAATGAACTGTTAAAAAAGCACAAGTTGTTGGTAGCTGAACATTTGATGGTGTTTGAAAAAGATTGGAAAGAAAACAATAAAGAACTTATTAAAAAGATTGAACAAATTGGCTATCCGATAATAGCCAAACCGGTTGATGATGGATGCAGTAGTGCTGTGAAAAAAATAAAAAGCAGCAAAGAATTAATCCAATATGCTGAAGCAGTATTTCGAAAATCAATACATGTGCCTTCCTCTTTAGCATCGGAACTTGGCCTTAAACCTAAAGAAGAGTTTCCGAAAAAGCCGCATTTTCTTGTTGAAGGATTTATTGACAGGAATGATGCGGAACATTTTTTAGAGATAACTGGCGGCATGCTTACTCATTATGATGCTTCTGGAAAACTCATTTATGAATCGTTTGAGGCAAGTGAAGCATTAGCCGAAGGAGAAATATTGAGTTTGGAAGAGAAATTTTTAGCCGGACAAGGCCAAAACATTACTCCAGCCAGGTATCACAAAGATGAGGAAGTGAGAAAAAAGATAAGTAAAGAAGTACAGGCTGTGTTAGTTAAAGGAGCAAAAATACTCAATGTGCAAGGGTACTGCAGGATTGATGCATTTGTTCGAATAAAAAAGAACAACACACCAGAGGTTATTTTTATTGAAGTTAACTCCTTACCGGGAATGACACCCGCTACAGCCATTTTTCATCAGTGTGCATTAAACGGTTATAAGCCATATGAGTTTATAGATAGCATTTTAAATTTTGGAGAACAACGAACAAAAAAGCAAGAAAAAATTTGAAAACCCGTATAAAAATAATATTTTTGACGTATAGAAAAAAATATGGATACCAAGATAACCTTAAGCTTTAACTCCGAAGTAATAGCCAATGCCAAAGAATTCGCTAATAGTCACAATATCAGCTTATCTAGGTTAACGGAGTTTATTTACTCGCAGCTTACCCTTAAAAACTACCCATCGCTTGATGATTTACCCATTAGCGAGTGGGTAAGCATGGTTTCAGAAGGAGAAGCCATTTACAAGCCCATAAAAGAAGCCCGCAAAAAAACTAAAGATGAATATTACGCATCACGCAAAAAGAAATGAAGATATACATTGATGCTAATGTGCTGGTGGCGGTTTTAAACAAAGAAATGCCAGTGTTTACTTATGCCGCTAGGGTACTAAGTTTAACCAATCATCCACGTTTTACCTTAATTACTTCTCCAATTTGTTTGGCAATAGCTTTTTACTTTGCCGAAAAAAAAAGCGGAACTAAAATAGCTAAAGAAAAAATGGCACATTTATGCAGTTTTATAAATATTATTGATGTTACCAAGGAGGCTGTACAGCAAGCTCTGACAGATAAGAGGGTGCAGGATTTTGAAGATGGAATGCAATATTATGCAGCCATGGCTGAACAATGCAGTTGTATTGTGACAGAAGATACGGAAGACTTTAACTTTAGCAGTTTGGAGGTATATAATAGCCACGAATTTTTAACAAAATATATTGGTGAGATAAAACGTTGATATGCGGGTATTCAGGTTACCAATTTAATTTTTATATTTACCAACGTTAAACTAAGTATGCACTTTTTAAAAACTCTTGGCGCCCATTTCGTTGTTATTTTACTAACGATAGCTGGTTTATTTACTTTAGTTTCGTTTTTATTAAACGGCTATACCCGACATGGAGAGTACCTTTCGGTTCCTGATTTAAGCGGGTTACAGATAGATGACGCAATACACTTATTAACTGAGAAAAAATTGCGTTATGCAATAAGCGATTCCTTGTATTTCGAGGGCAAACCCAAATTAAGCATACTTGAGCAAAATCCGGCTGCAAAGAGTAAAGTTAAAGAAGGCCGTGTAATCTACCTCACCATTAACAGCAATAGTGTGCCAACGGTGGTGCTTCCTAATTTGTTGGATGTTTCTTTAAGGCAGGCCGAAGCAATGCTTTCTGCAGTTGGCTTAAAGATGGGCAAACTCATTTATAAACCCGATATTGCCAAAGATGTGGTGTTGGGGATGCAATTGTATAATGCCAACATAAATGCAGGACAAAAAATAAGCAAAGGAAGTACGGTTGATTTGGTTTTAGGCAACGGGCTTGAGGGAGAAAGTATCCCTTTACCTAACTTAATAGGTTTAACATTACAAGAGGCAAATAATTTATTAGCAAGTTCTTCGTTATCTCTGGGATCAGTGGTGTACTTGGGTGTTATCGCTGATTCTTCAGCGGCAACTATTTACAAGCAAAACCCATCTTTTGCCGAGGGAGCAACAATAAATGGTGGGCAGCCAATTGATTTATTTTTAAAGCAATAATGAAGCAGGTTTACGCGATAGTTTTAACTTTATTTTCAGGTTACTTTGTGTTTGGGCAAGAGGTGCTAACCCCATTAACCAATAATCCAATCTTAAAAGGATACCAACAATCTATTGATGATAACAGCGTTTTAGGCAAAAAACAAAGTAATTTTCCGTTTAATTTTCCGGTAATAGAATCGTTTGGGGCCAATAGCCTCGATGGTTCTTTTTGGGAAACAGGAAATACCACTTTACAACAGGGCTGTGTTTTTAATGCCCAAACATCCGCTGGATTAACTTATAGCAATGGAGATGGTTCATTTGGAGTTTGCGATGAGTTAACCAGTAAGCCCATGAATATGCTTAGTGTATCAGAAAGGTGTTACTTTAGTTTTGATGTGCAAACAGGAGCTACTTGGCAAACCAATGACTCATTGGTATTGCAAGCATTAAATTCTGCAGGAAATTGGGATAACATTTGGACTAGCCCCCCAATTTTGTTTGGCCAGCGAAGTTTTAATTTTGAGTTCCCCCTTACTTTATTGTACGGACACGCAGCTTTTAAGTTTAGGTTTGTTAGTTATGGCACAAGAACCTCAAGCAATACCCAACATTTTATTCTTCGTAATTTGGTGTTCGGAGTAAGGCAAAAAATTCCTTTTGCCGATAATATTTTTTGGAATGCAACTTTGCAATACAGAGGGGCGTGGGGCATTATGCAAGGAGAGCAAAGGAGTGGGGTTGACTTTGGATTAAAATGGGGAAATGTGATTAAGTTAGATGGGTTAAATGCTTTAAATTTGCCTTATAATAATGGGTTTACAGATACCATCCAATCCCAGTCGTTTGACTTGAGTGGATTATCAGGAAGAGATTCTGTTTACATGCGTTTTTTTTATAAAGCCATTAGTACGAGTGTAACTGACTCCTTATTGGTTTTTTATAAAAATAATGCGGGAGTTTGGGTGCGACAATTTGGAGTAAGCGCAGCCAATTCAACTAACTTAGGTGTTTACATTAACAACATTAACAGAAGCCGCTTTAATCATCAGTCGTTTGAATTTAGGATAGTTACAAGAGGAGGGAGTAATGCTCAAGGAGATACTTTAAAATGGATTGTAAGTGGTTTTGATATCAGCAAAAAAACAACTATACCTTTTTTGGACGATTTTTCGTCTAGCAATATTGTTCCTGATAACCAAAAATGGGTTAATCGTTTGGTGTTTGTAAACAATAGGTTTGCAATCAATCAACCAAGTGTAAATGTGGCTACTTTTGATGGGTTAAACCGCTTGGGAGTTCCGTATGGTGCAGGAAGAGGCTACTGCGACACGCTGACAAGTTTGCCGATAAGGTTGGATGGATTAAAGGCATCTGATTCCGTATACCTAAGTTTTTGGATACAGCCCGGTGGATTGGGTGCAATACCTGATGATGGTGATTCCCTTATTTTAGAGGCACGTTATACGGCAGCATCCGCTGATTCTTTTAGGTTATTATGGAGAGGTGCTCCGCGTAATTTTAAGGCTGATTCATTTACCAAAGTGAGTATTTTAGTTCCTGAGTTGTATCTACATGATCATTTTGAAATACGTTTTAAGAACATAGGCAGCAGAACAGGAAATCTGGCTCATTGGCATATTGATTATATTAGATTAGATAAAGGCAGAACGCAAAATGATGCACTGTTTGATATTGCCATTCAAGAGAGTCCATCTCCTCTATTAAAAAAGTATACTTCTATGCCTTATGGACATTTTAAAACTAATGCTGTTGGCTTTTTAAACGATACCCAATATTTTACTGTAAAAAATAATGGTAGCAATAATGCCGGAGCTTTAATTTACGGACGAGAGGTATTTAATCAGGAGTTTACCCGACTTGATACCTTTGGAAGTGCCCTTCCTCAAATGCCTGCTATGATTTCTCAAACGGCCAATGTGATTAAACCAATTGTGGTAAACGATAATTTTACTACCGACTCAGTGTTGATTTGGAGCCGTTTTTTTACAAGACTTGGGACAACTATTGATAATATAAGGTCGAACGATACCATTTGGCAATCAACCTATTTTGGCAATTATTATGCTTATGATGATGGAACTGCCGAACATGGTTATGCTATAGAAAATGTTCCCGGTAAAGTAGCCCTAAGATACGCTTTAGCTAAGCCAGACAGTTTATATGGTATGGCTGTTCATTTTAACAGGGGAGTTACTGATGTGAGTAACTTGTCGTTTGATTTAATGGTTTGGAAAAATATAGGATTAACTGATGAGGTGTTGGCCAGAATTCCGGCTAGTGCTGTTTATTATAACGCCAGAAATGGATTTCATTATGTGAAATTTAGTGAACCTATTTATATTGAGAATGTGTGTTATATTGGTTGGGAACAAACTAAAATTTTTCCATTAAATGTTGGCTTTGATGCAAATCACAAAGTTGATAACCGCTACCTGCCTAATCCGGAAATGTTTTATAATGTACAAGGTATTTGGCAAAAAACGGAAATTGCAGGGGCTTTAATGATGCGACCTATTGTAGGTAAATGGATTGACCCACCTCCGGTGGGATTAAGCAAATTTTCGTCAAATCAACTACATGTAACGGTATATCCTAATCCTTCCTCAGGCTTAGTTAATATTAGCGGAGTGCCTAATGCGACTTATCATGTTTCTGTATTTGATTTAGTAGGAAAACTGCAAGCTGAATACAAGGGTATCACAGCGAATATTAATCTTGGTAACTTATCAACAGGGATATATTTGTTACATGTTACCGACACTAAAACCTTTCAACAAACAACTAAAAAAATTACACTTACAACCAACTAAATAATTACTTTATGAATGATATAACTACTGATGAACTAAAACAAAGAATGGACTCAGGCGAACGATTACACATCTATGATGTAAGAGAAGTTTATGAGTATGATGAATATAATATTGGTGCCATCAATATTCCATTAGGCGAATTACCTGGCCGTTTAAGTGAATTGGCGCATTTAAAAGATCATGAAGTGATTGTGCATTGTCGGTCAGGGGCACGAAGTGCAAACGCCAAAATGTTTTTGCAGGATTCCGGATTTGCCAATGTAAGAAACCTTTTAGGCGGGATGCTTGACTGGCAGAGCAAGTTTTAATGGATAAAGGTTCGGGCTTAATTTGTTAAGCCCAACCATTCTCTAGCTGTATTGGTTAGCATTTGCACTTTTTCTTCCTCGGTTAAGTCTTTCATTAACTCAATAAATTTACCATGTTCCAAATCTCCTAACGGAAATGGAAAGTCACTGCCCAAAGCAATGCGGTCTGCACCAAATAGCCTAAGGTTGTAACGCAATGCCTCTTCATCGTGCACCAATGAGTCTATGTAAAATTTCTTCACGTAGGTGTATGGGTCGGCAACATGGTTGATATTGCATAAGTCTGGCCTCGCATGATAGCCGTGGCTAACCCTGCCAATGGTATGTGGAAAGCATCCACCACCATGGGCAAACATCACCCTTAGTTTTGGGAAACGGTCAAAAATCCCTCCGAAAATCATAGAGCAAATGGCTCTTGAAGTTTCTGCCGGCATACCCACCAACCAGGGTAACCAATATTTTTTCATTTTATCTTGCCCCATCATGTCCCATGGGTGAACAAATATGCACATACCTGATTTTTCTGCTGCCTCATAAAAAGGGAAAAATCGTTCATCATCAAGATTGGTGTCTAATATATTCGTAGCAATTTCAACACCGGGTAAGTTTAACTCATGTTTACAGCGCAAAAGTTCTTCCACAGCAAGGGCGGTATCTTGCATAGGTAAAGTTCCTAAACCTACAAATCGGGTAGGATAATCCAACTGAATTTGTGCTAAATGATTATTGATGTATTGGCTCCATTCATGTGTATGTTCAGGCTTAGCCCAATAGTAGAACAGTACCGGAATGGTTGATAATGCCATTAATTGCACCCCATGTTTATCCATGTGTTGAATGATGGCTTTAGGATCCCAGCACAAATCATCAATTGCTCTAAAAAAAGTGCCGTCAGCTTTCATCATATTCGCCCGGCCCGGTTGGTAATGGTCCAAATAAATGAACTCGTCACCGTACCCGTAACGTTCCTTTAAGTTCGGGATGTATTCGGGTAAAATGTGGGCATGTACGTCAATTTTTGCGTAAGTCATTACATTTAGTCGGGTCAAGTATTTAATTGTTTGGTTTTGATATTAAACAAATCGTGGATCAGTATCCATAACAGTACCACATTTTTTGCAAGTGCGCAAATCTTCCGAATTGTAAAACGCTTTAAAACGAGGTAAAAAGTCGGTTTCAATATTTTCTAGCTCAAATATATATTCATGTAATTTATTGTTACAGTTTTCGCAATACCATTGCAAGCCGTCTTTTAATCCTTTCCCTTTTCTTACCCGTTCAATCACCAAACCAATGGAGCCCTCACTTCGCATGGGTGAATGAGGCGTATGAGGCGGACACAAGAACATATCTCCGGGGCCTAGTTTAATGTCCACCGGGTTTCCATCTTCCTGAATACGCACATTAATCTCGCCCTCCAATTGGTAAAAAAGTTCTTCGGTTTCATTATAATGATAATCCTTTCGGGCATTTGGGCCTCCAACAATCATAACAATGTAGTCAGTGCCTTCCGGATATAGGTTTTTATTGTTAACAGGCGGCTTAAGCAAGTGCCTGTTTTCTTCAATCCATTTGTTTAAGTTAAAAGGTTTTCGGGCAGCCATATTTTTTTCTTTATGATGGCAAAATAGGGATTTTTTATGAAACCCTATTCCCCAAAAAATGGCAACAAAAAAGCTCCAGGGTTATCCTGAAGCTTTAATGTGGTTAATATTTAAAAATTACTTTGCAATCACCATTCTTTTCCAAACGTCAGTTCTACCGAATACAGAAACTCCGATAAATCCACGGATGTTTAAGGTATTGTTATCGGGCATTTCAATTTTACAGTTGTAAGTACTGCCACTTTCAGGGTCGTATATGGTACCATTTTCCCACAGGTTATTGCCCTTGTATTCAAAACCCAGCAGGTTTCTGTATCCAAGCAATGGTTTGGATCTATAGGATTCGTCCGGGTTATTTTTGTCTACCTTGGGTTTGCCTTCTTCGTTTAATGGTTCTTTTAACCAAACGATTTGACCATAGTAGGTGTTTTTAAACTTTTTAATTTGTACACGGGCTTTGCCGCTGCCTGTTTCCCAAACACCCATTATGGCGTCTTCAGGGGCTGCACTTTGTGATGAAAGCTGAAAGGGAACACAAAGTGTTGCAATAAATAAAATAGAGAATATTCGTTTCATAATCGGTTTTTAATAAAAGACCAAAATAATGAAATAATGTTTTAAAACATATCTTTTAGCGTTATTTGCGTTAAATGTTAGATATTTTATTAGTATGAAAACCAAAGAAGAAATTGTTAAGGATTGGTTGCCAAGATATACGGGTAGGCCATTAAACGAGTTTGGAGAGTATATTTTGCTTACCAATTTTGCCAATTATGTAACCATGTTTGCAAAAAAGTTTGGGGTTGAGGTTTTAGGACAAGACAAGCCCATGCAGAGTGCTACTGCTAAAGATATCACCATTATAAACTTTGGCATGGGAAGTGCAATGGCGGCAACTATTATGGATTTATTGTCGGCAATTGAGCCTAAAGCGGTGTTATTTCTTGGCAAATGTGGTGGATTAAAGAAAACAATGGTAGGTGATTTGATTTTACCAATTGCAGCCATCAGGGGAGAAGGAACAAGCAATGATTATTTGGTGCCCGAGGTTCCTGCTTTGCCTTCATTTAGGCTACAAATGGCGGTTTCTGCTTCAATTGTCAAGCACGAGAAAGACTATTGGACCGGGACTGTTTATACCACAAATCGTAGGGTTTGGGAGCATGACGAAACTTTTAAAGAGTACCTGAGAAATACCCGTGCATCAGGTATTGATATGGAAACTGCTACAATTTTTGTTGTAGGTTTTGCTAATAAAATACCTAAAGGGGCATTGTTATTGGTAAGTGATAATCCAATGACTCCGGAAGGGGTAAAAACATCTAAAAGTGATCAAACGGTAACTGCTCAGTTTGTGCAATCGCATTTAGACATTGGTATAGATGCGCTGGTAGAATTGAGAGATTCCGGTGAATCGGTTAAACACTTGCGTTTTGAGTAAAAGTAATTAAATCTTTATTATTGATGTTATTATCTGTTTTATTATCGGCAGTGCATGATGCACCTCCTGCTTTTTTTGTTGTTCCGTTTGCCTTATTGTTATTGAGTATTGCTACGGGGCCATTATTTTTTTCGCACTTTTGGCACCAATACTATAAAGCCATAGCAATTGGCATTGGACTACTGGTGGGTGGTTATTATGCAATTGGCATGCAGCAGTATGTAATCGTGGCCGAAACATTTGCCGAGTACCTGTCGTTTATTAGCTTGCTATTGGCCTTATATGTTGCAGCGGGAGGCATTTATATTTTTGCCGATGTGGAATCGAAAGTAACTACCAATATCATGTTTCTACTTATTGGTGCCATACTCACCAATTTTATTGGAACCACCGGGGCCTCGGTGTTGTTAATTCGTCCTTATATGCGTGTTAATCGTTATCGTTTAAAGCCTTATCACATTGTCTTTTTCATTTTTTTTGTG
>RDYC01000040.1 GCA_004293295.1 Bacteroidota bacterium | reverse complement strand
GCCCAACATAAGCTACTATTCCGCACATATATAAATGTAATTATGATTTTACTTCTCAAAAGTATCATTAAGTTTTAAGATAATATAGATATGTTGAAAAAATTATAAAAAATAAAAACGCCTTGCAGATGTTCTACAAGGCGTTTGGTGTGATTCCGCTGGGATTCGAACCCAGGACCCCTACATTAAAAGTGTAATGCTCTACCAGCTGAGCTACGAAATCGGGCCTGTTATACCTTTACGTGTTTGTACAAGCGGGTGCAAAGATAGACAGCCTTTTTAATTTCTCAAATCATTGGGTTAATATTTTTACAAAACACTCCTTTAGCCCTTTTTATGAGGCAGTTAATTTTTTATTAACATGGCTTTACTCGTGTTTGCCGTTTTGTAGCACACTCCTTATTCCTTGGTTTCAAGCACAACAAAAGGCACAATCATTTCTTCCAGACTTATTCCTCCATGCTGAAAGGAGTTGCCGTAAAGTTTTACGTGGTAGTTGTAATTATTGGGGTAGGCCATAAAATTATTTTCCGTGGCAAACACATACCTACTGCTCATGTTTTGCTTAGGTAAATAAGCCTCTGCAGGGTCCTTAATGGTAAAAAGTTCATTCTCATTATAGTTAAGATTTTTACCTTGTTTGTAGCGCAAATTGGTACTTGTTGCCCTATCGCCAATAATTTTAACAGGGTCCTTCACCCGAATACTTCCGTGGTCGGTTGTAATGATAATTTTGGCTTTTTTGCCGGATAGGCGTTTTAATGCCTCAAATAATGGCGAATGTTCAAACCAACTGGCAGTTATGCTCCTGTAAGCAGGTTCGTCCTCTGCCAATTCTTTCATCACATTCATTTCTGTTCGGGCATGACTCAGCATATCAACAAAGTTGTATACAATTACATTAAACTTGTTTTGAAACAAATTTGGAATATCATCAACCAATCTTTTCCCATTTTCGAGGTTGGTAATTTTGGTGTAGCTAAACTTTTCTTTATAACCAAGCCTTTGAAGCTGCGTTCCTAAAAGCTCCTCTTCGTGCAGGTTTTTGCCTTCATCTTCTTCTTCATCAACCCATAAGTTTGGATAAAGTTTGGCAATTTCACTTGGCATCATTCCACTAAAAAAAGCATTACGGGCATAGTGCGTGGTAGTAGGCAAAATGGTTAAATAGGTATCGTCAATCAATAACCTGAATTGCTCGTTCAATTGTGTTTGTATCACCTTCCATTGGTCGTACCTAAAGTTGTCGAGCATAATCAAAAACACCGGAACATCAGCAGAAAGTTCAGGCAATACCTTTCTTTTAATAACGGTTTGGCTCATTACCGGGGTGTTGGCATCCGGCTTTCTTAAAAAATTAATAAAGTTCTTTTTAACAAACTTGGTCCACTCACGGTTGGCTTCACTTTTTTGCATCAACAAAATTTCATCCAT
>RDYC01000254.1 GCA_004293295.1 Bacteroidota bacterium | reverse complement strand
CTGACGTGTTTAAAAGAAGAGCACAAGCTGTTGTTGAGGTGTACCAAAACTATTTCACTGAAACTACTGTAAAGTGTATCAATATTGGTGGTGGATTTGCCGGGAATTTGCCGGATAAACTGGCCCAACAATTGGGTTACCAAAGCCCTGAATGGACAGGATATGCAGCCGCCATTTCCAGTGAATTTAATAAGCTAAGCAATAAGTCAGTAACATTAATGATTGAGCCTGGCATGGCATTGGTTGCCGATGTTTTTTATTTTGTGAGCGAAGTGGTTTCCATTAAAAAAGTAGGAAATAAACAGCTTGCATTACTCAATACCAGTACCATTTTTTTAAAACCTACCGGACACCATACCAACCTGTTATTTGAAGTTTGGAATCAAGAAAAAAATACCACACAAAAAACTGATTATGAGCTGGTAGGCATTACGTGTAGAGAAGATGATGTGTTAGGTACCTATACGGGTGATTTGCGACCTGGAAGTTTGGTGGTATTTAAAAATATTGGTGCTTATACCTTATCTTTCCGCCCTGATTTTATATTTGCATCACCTGAGATAGTAACGATTTAGATTTATGACAAACGACCCTAGACTTCCGTTAAACGTATTTTCATTTAAGCAGCGTGCCACGTATAACTTTTTTCAGTTTCTGGATCATTTTATTTCAAGACCAGTTACCGTAAAACTATTCGGTAAACTGAGGTATAAGGCTTTTTTAAGTGTGAAAGAAAGTTTAGAAAAAAAGGGACCCGGGAAATTAATACCTATTGAAAGAAGGAAAAGTTTAACACCTGAAGAGTTTAAAAACTACTATGTAAAAAATAATATTCCGGTTGTAATAGAAGGAGCTGCCAAAGATTGGGATTGCTGTAAATTATGGTCTCCCGAGTTTTTAAAAGAAAATTACGGGAATGATGATGTGCCTTTGGTTGATGCCTTTTATCTTGACAAAGGGGTGCAACAGTTAAAGTTAAGAGAAATTATTGATGAAGTGCTACAAGGCAATAATTCCTATTTAAGGTTTTACAATTTGCTTACCCGCCATCCTGAAAGGTACAAGGATTTTGACCACAACTTGCTCAAATCATTTAGGCATAAAGTGGCTTATGTAGATTTTACACAAGTGTTTATTGGCGGTGCAAATTCTATGACAGGTATGCACAATTCACATGCGGATAATTTATTTGTGCAGGTGTATGGCGAAAAAGAATGGGTGTTGTATCCGCATTATTTTGTGCCACTTATTGACCCACCAAGTACAACAGGCGGAACATACCGCATTGCACCCAAACGTGGCAAATACCAACAACCATTTAATGCGTTTAAACCAGATTTTGAAGATTATCCGTTGTACCAATACATTGATGGTTACCATGTAATTTTAAAACCGGGTGATTTGTTTTATAATCCGCCATACATGTGGCATACGGTTAGAAACAATACCGATAGCATTGGAATTGGTTTCAGGTGGTGTAGTGCTTACAATGCGTTTAAATCATCGCCACTGTATTATTTGTTAGATTTAATGGCTTTCCGCCCTTCTTATTTTACCGCTTACAGGTGGCATAAAAAAGACAGCAACACCGAGTTTTTGTATGCGGCTAAAATGTGGAAAGAGCACAAAGAAAAAATGGAAAAGGAAAAAGCCAAGGAAGCCAAAAGACAAGCCAAAATGGTGAGCCAGTAAATAATTATCCCCGAGATTTGAGCATGGATGGGTGAGTAGAAATGTAACTTAAAAGCTTAAATTTGCATTGTGGAAGAACAAGGCTATATAGAAGTGAAATTCGAAGGTTTGGTGGGTGACATACCACTGAAGCCTATTGACATGGATATTGCCGAGATAAAGGAAATAATTAATGATGTTGAGGTTTTTTTATATCCCACCAGAAATGAAAGAGCTGAACGGCCACACATATCCTATAGAATAGAAGAGGGTTCAGTAAGGAATTTATTTTACCTTCCTATATCGGGTGTATTATTATTTAATGGATTAACGAGTGAAATTACTAATAGGGGGAATATTGATTTTTTAGACAACAAAAGGGCCGAAATTATTGATAAACTCCAACGCAAAGCGTCTGAAAGAAATATTGAAATTTCTTTTTATAGTTCATCCAGTAGCCACGTGATTTTAAAAATCAACAAGGAAACTCAGTTTTTTAAACTAAATGCAACTTATATAGAAACGGAATTTATTCTTTATGGCAAGATTAATGAAGAAGGAGGCAATAACCCGAACTTTCATCTTTTAACCAAAGAGTATGGAAAGCTGGTAATTAGTGCTACTGAGCAACAGCTTTTGGAAGGCGAGAAACGCTTGTTTAAAGTTTACGGAGTGAGGGCAAAGGGAAAGCAAAACCTTACGGATAATAAACCATTTGACCTTAAACTTGTTGATTATTTGACCTATAATCCAAATTATGACGAGCATAAATTGGACTTGTTGATACAAAGAGCATCTTCGAATTGGAACGCGGTGTCAAATGTTGATTTATGGCTGAAAGAGATTAGAGGAGGTGTAAATGGATAGTGTCTTACTTGATACCTCATTTTGTATTCGCCTACTTAAAAATAATGACCCATTACACAGCAATGCTAAAGAGTATTTTAAGTATTTTTTGGATAAAAAAATAGAAATGTATTTATCCAGTATTGTAATTGCAGAGTATTCCGTTAAAGACGATGCCAATAATTTACCCCTTGAATTTGTAAAGATTATTCCATTCGATTTTTTTGATGGTAAAACTGCTGGGGAATTTCATTCTATCCTAATCAGTAATAAAAGTCAAGTAGCAAGTATTGAGCGAAATGTAATTAAAGACGATTGTAAATTAATTGCTCAGATTTTTAATCGGAAAATCAATGGATACATTACAAAAGATAAAAAGTCGTTTGGGCGGATAATACAACCCATTCTACAAAATAAAGGATTTGATATTGAATTGCTTGATTTGGAAGTTTCTTTGAATGTTTATAAAGGAGAACTGTTTTAACAAGATGAATATATTCAAAATGATATTCGTTTGTTAAAAATAATGGTGGCGAAATAAGAGCAATTACAAGAGAATCAATATTTGCCAAAGTACCTAGTACTATCTGTAACTACAAGTCTTTTAACTTAATCGTTTTAAACGTTGAAATACGATTGTCGGAGCCAAATACTATTTCTTCAATCTAATCTTCTAAGGTTTTCCCAACCCTTTCCCAAACCCAGAGTTTACGTGCACACTTAAGGCATGCCCAACGGGCATAAGCCCGGCCCGGCAATACATTTTTAAGGCTGCGGTGTTTTGCAGTTGCCCATGAAAAATGCCCCATTTTTGGCCAATGCTCCTTCCATAATTCTGAATAAAACTGATGATATCAGGAAACAAGGCTTTGCGCGCAAATTGTGGCAAAACGCCTGCATAAGTAACACCGCCTCCAGTGCCTTGTTTGTAGCTTGTAATAAACCCGGCAAGTGTTCCCTTTAAATACACCAAATGGGTATATTTATTTACATCATACTTGCTGTTTTGTGTGCAAAGGTATTCAGCCAAACATTGGGCATTAAGCCGCTCCGAATCAGTTAATGGCAAATGAGGATTGATGTAATAAGAACCTGCTACCTCACTAAAAATAGTTGCCACCAATTGTTTAAACTTGGTTTCGTCTGTTCCCAAATATTCTTCAAAGGCTATTTCTTTATTGATATACGCAATGGGTTCATCTTTAAAAATGGCCTTAAATTCCACCACCATCCCTAACACATAATAAGGCAGTCTCAGGGCGTCTAATTGTTGGTATAGATTTGGTAATGTATCTGTTAAGTTCAGCTTAAGCACATCAATCCGGTGTTGTTGTAAAAGTGAAACCAATTGTTGCGCATTAGCAAGGCTGTGGTTGTTTCCCCTAGCAATGGTATAACCCATCATGGCACTCTCTGCTGAGCTGATTTCAAATAAATGGCTGGAGTCCATATTGCGGTAAAATTAGGTTTCTTCCTGTTAACGGAAAATATATATTTGTCAGCCGAAAAATAACTAAAATTCTTACTTGAAAAAAAATATATGATTCAGGACCCGAGACTCCCCAAAATGCCATTTAGCTTTTCTCAACGCATCACATACAACTTTTTTCAAGTGTTGGATCACTTTTTGGGCCGCCCTCTGGTTATAAAATTACTGGGTAAACTTAGGCTAAAGGCATTTTTAAATATTGAGAAAACGCTAAAAAGTAAGGGCCCGGGTAAAATTATTGATGTAGAATATAGAACCGACCTTACCGAAGCGGAGTTTAAAAACTACTATGTAAAAAGAGGCATTCCGGTTGTGTTTAAAGGTGCTGCAAAAAATTGGGATTGCGTAAAAAATTGGGATTTAAATTACATCAAAGAACTACACGGAGATGATATTATTCCATTAATTTCAGTAACTGATCCTTTTAAAGAAATTGAATACATCAACTTAAAAGAGTTAATCAACCGCTTACAAGCCGGAGATAAAGGGGGGTATTTCAGGTACTACAACCTCATCAGCAAACACCCTGAACATTTAGCCGATTTTGATTTAAGCTGGTTAAAAAACCATAGCCATAAAAACAAATACTTCGAAACATTTCAAGCATTTATTGGTGGAGCCGATACACGCACCGAACTGCATAATGCACACATCTCAAACTTATTTGTACAAGTTTCCGGTGTAAAGGAGTGGATATTGTATCCCAATTATTTTGTGCCTTTTTTAGACCCACCAAGCACCATGAACGGCATATACCGAAACACACCTGTTCGCGCAGGGAACATGCCTTTTAGCCCATTTGCGCCCGATTACAAGGGTTACCCTTTGTATGAATACTTAGATGGCTATAAAGTGGTGCTTGAACCGGGAGATGTTTTTTATAACCCGCCTTTTATGTGGCACACCGTTTATAATAGAAGCGAAACAATCGGCATTGGTTTTAGGTGGATTAATTTTATCAATTCCTTTAAATGTTCACCCACCTATTACACCTTAGATTTGCTGTCATTTAAACCCAACTACATCAAGTCAATTCAAATGACAAAAAAAGATGCTAACGACCAGTTTATTCACCGCAAAAAAATGATGGAAAAGCTGGCCAAAAAAATGCAACCCAAAGCGTAACATTTTATTGATTTTTTAATGCAATCACATTCATGACTAACGACCCAAGATTACCCAAGCTGCCATTTAACTTTTTCCAACGTGCAGGGTATAATTTTTTTCAGGTTTTAGACCACTTCATCACACGCAGAATAACGGTAAAGTTACTGGGCAAACTTCGCTACATGCTGTTTTTAAACATGGTAAAATCATTAAAAGCAAAAGGCAAGGGTAAATTAATACCCATTGAGCGCAGAGATGATTTAAGCATCAAAGAATTTTATGAGTACTATGTAAAAAACGGGATTCCGGTAGTGTTTAACAGTGTGGCCAAGGATTGGGATTGTGTACAAAAATGGAGTTTAGAATATTTTAAAGACTTACATGGTGATGATGAGGTGCCCATTATTGATAGCGAAAATTTTGAAAACGGAGTGGAGTTTACCACACTCAGGGAGTTAATCGGACAAATTCGTCAAGGGAATTTTAAAGCCTATTTTCGATTTTACAATTTGCTTACCAGGCATCCGGAGCACATTAACGATTTTGATTTAAAGTGGCTAAAAGCACACCGCCATAAACGTGCTTATTTCGAGTCGTTTCAGGTGTTTATTGGTGGCGAAAACTCTATGACTGATATCCACAATTCGCATATTGCAAATTTGTTTGTGCAGGTGTATGGCCAAAAAAACTGGATACTTTATCCATTTCACCAGTTGCCTTTTATTGATCCGCCACCAACCGATAATGGCATTTTTAGAAATGCCCCTGCACGTGTAAACGGAAAACAATTTAAATCCTTTGCACCCGATTTTGAAGCATACCCTTACTTTGAATACCTGGATGGTTACACCGTGGAGTTACAACCCGGAGATGTGTTTTACAACCCGCCATTTATGTGGCACACCGTAAAAAATGTTACCGATAGCATAGGCGTAGGTTTCCGTTGGGCCAATGCTTGGCATGCCTTCCGCTCATCACCTACCTATTACATCCTCGATTTATTGGCTTACCGCCCCAACTATTTTACTTCCATAAAAAAGGTAACCAAAGATGCCAACCAACAATTTATTGATAGGTTCGAGAAGATGAAAAAAATGGGATTGGTTTCTAAAAAAGTATATTAAAAATTTCAATTGGGCACATCCCGTTTTTGTGCAACCCAACACCCACCCGGCAAAAACGTGTCGGGTTATGTGCTGCAATCTTTTACCTAAGCCATGCCCAACAAAAAAGGATTTCCGCTACTACCCCTTGTGCGAAAATACGTGCCAAGCATTGCTGTTATGGTCTGGTAATCTGTCTGTTATTGCTGTATCGTCTAAATTTAACACAGATCTGAAACGTTCATAAAATATACACTCTTGTGAGCTTTGGTCTGCGGGTTGGCTTTTGAGCCTCATAAGAGTGCATGTCTTAGAAGTGATATGGAGGGCTGTGATTGTTGGTAAAAAATGGAAAATACATCAAAAAATGAAAGGCCTAATTCATTACATTTGTTTAATACAATGGACAAAAAAATTGGAATTTTCTCATTCTTTGCAGGAGCAGGGTTCCTTGACCTAGGTTTTGAAAAAACTGGTCATTATGAAACACTGTTTATGAATGAATATCACAAGGCATTTGCTGATATTTATATTGCGTCAAGAAAAAAAATGGGAATTGCCCCACCTGTCTTTGGTCATCAAGTAACTGATATTACTGAAAACCTTACTAATCTAAATTCAATTTGGTTGTCAGATAATTTGAAAGAAGCAAAGAAAAGTCACGATATAGTTGGTTTCATAGGAGGTCCGCCATGTCCAGATTTTTCTATTGCCGGAAAAAATCGCGGTCAGTCTGGTGAAAACGGAAAATTGTCAGGAACGTATATTGAGTTGATTTGTCAGAATAAGCCAGATTTTTTCTTGTTTGAAAATGTCAAAGGTCTGTATAGAACTACAAAGCATAGAGAGTTTTTTGAGGCAATGAAATTGAAGCTGATAAATGCAGGTTATTATATTACTGAAAAACTAATTAATGCCATTGAGTTTGGTGCACCACAGGATAGAGATAGAATTATTTTGATTGGATTTCAACGAAGTGCTTTAGGTGATTTCGGTTTTAAATTAAATGGCTCACCGCTTATTAAAAACTTTAATTGGGAAAAGAATACAATATTTAAAGCCGATGAAGTCTTTGGCTTGAATTGGCCAACTCTAGAAAAGTTCATTGAAAATACCAAAAAGCCGATGCCGTCAAATATTCCGGTTGAATTAACTGTTGAGCATTGGTTTAAAAAGAATAATGTTGAAAAGCACCCAAATGGAAATCATTATTTTATTCCGAGGGCAGGTCTTGCAAAGTTTGAAGTAATTGATGAAGGCGATGATTTGAAAAAATCATATAAGCGTTTGCATCGTTGGCGCTACTCTCCAACCGCAGCTTATGGGAATAATGAGGTTCATTTACATCCATACAAGCCAAGAAGAATTTCTGCTGCTGAAGCATTAGCAATACAGTCTTTGCCAAAGGAGTTCGTGATACCAGACCACATTACATTAACTGATATGTTTAAGACAATCGGAAATGGAGTTCCATACTTAGCCGCAAAAGGACTTGCTGAAAACATTTTTGATTTTATCTATAACAATCCAATAAAAGATTTGAAAACATCCTATGCAGAAGTTAACAGCAAGCAATATAGTAGCGTTTATCAATCAGCTTGATAAAAAAGCTACATACAATTATCTAAATCCAAGAAATAAAGGTGTTATTCAAATCGTAGAAGTTGAATTGCCAGAAGGTCCAGTAAGAATTAAAAGATGGGACCCATCAAAAGGGGAAACAGCAGAAAAGAAAAAAGTTGAACCAATTTCAACCGAGTTGATTTGGAGAATTGCAAATGCTTTTACTATCAACCAACCGATAAATTTTGACAGAGTTTTAGGGGGAAGTTACAACACACGAAGCGTGTTAGAAGCCTTACTTGCCCATACTCCACAATTCCAATTTTGTTATCCAGGTCGTATTGAAACTACTGGTGGTAATCCTGTAATTAAAAGAGGTCATAAGCACTTGATGTGGACACCTGATGAACCACACAAGAAAGGAGTAATTAAAGAAACAAAAACTGAAATTGTAATATCCGAAGTTCCAAATCTTGAAGTCTTTTATGATGCTTTGGTTTTACCTTCTGAAAGTAAGTCGAATGATATTGATATAAATGTACAGAGGCGACATGCTCAAATTCAAATCGCACTTTATCACATTGGGTTGCAATTAGGTTTCAGAACTTGGGTTGCACAAAATGATAAAGGGATTTTATATCAAAATAAAAAGCTCGGTGAGTTCGATGGAATTATCGTGTCGTTAAAAGATGAAAAGTTAATGTCCGCTTATGACGATGCTATCCGTGCTGCCTTGTTAATTGATTGCATTTGGTTTAAAAATGGAAAGTTAATGCCAGCTGTTATGGAAGTTGAACACTCAACGGGTGTTACAAGTGGTCTGTCAAGAATGAAAAACTTTAAAGATAAGTTTCCTCCATTCCCTACAAGATATGTAATTGTCGCACCGGATGAGGATAGAGATAAAGTTGTTAAGGAAGCGAATAAGCCACAGTTTAATGATTTGAACACTCGCTTTTTTCCTTATTCTGCTGTTGAAGAGTTATATGCACTCTGTCAGAAAAGAAAACTTAAAGGTGTTACCGAAGAGTTTTTAGATTGTTATATGGAACCTGTCTTAGCGAATTAACTCTTAAAATTTGAAGTTAACTGCTTTTGTTGTGCGGTCGAAAAATTTAGCTCTTTTTTGCGAAGGGTAGGATTTTGTTTCGGGCAAAACCAAATGTGCCATTTTTGATGTGGTTTTTCTGTCCGTTAGTTTTCTATCTGTTGTCCGGTCAAATAGGCTTGTAACCAACTACTCTCCAACCCTTACTCAACACTCTTCCCAAATGGCATAAACCTCTACACCGTTGTGCGATAAAAACAATTGCCTCAGGTACTTTAACACAATCAGCAATCCCAAAAACAAAAAGCCAAATCCCGTTAACAAAACGGGTAATACAAAGGCAGAAAAGTTGCTGGCAGGATTTAAAAACAAATACCCAAATGCTGCCAAGCCTGCCAAGCCAAAAGCAAGAAACAGGTAAATAAACAAATAGGTGTGAAGCTCTGTAGTTACAATAAGCATATCCACAAACAAGGCTATTTTTTTTATAAAACTATAATTTGATTTTCCCTTTTTTCTGGGCTCATGGTTTACATAAATATAATCAACCAAGCGTGGAGAAACCATATTAAAAAACACCTGAATATTTTTCATGCGCCTTTCGTTGTAATGGTCGCGCCTCAAAGCTATTTTAGTTAATATCCTAAACGATGAAAAAAATTCAGGTGTTTTTTAATAT
>RDYC01000039.1 GCA_004293295.1 Bacteroidota bacterium | reverse complement strand
TTTTTAAAAGCTTTTTAAAAGCTTTTTTTGCTCTTAAAGCTTCAATCCAAAGTTTTCAGAACTTTTTAAAAACTTTTCAAGCATATTTTTAATTTTTTTTCAAATATTTTTGAAGTTTAGTCTTAAAGCTTTAATTTAATCACATTTTCAAGAAGCGCTTAAAATTTTTTTTTGTCAAAAATTTCAAATAATCTAAAAAATTCTAAAAACTAAGATAATTTCCTGAAAAATCTCTCCATAAAAGTCACAAAAACCACTGCAAAGCAAATGATCCCCAGTTTAAATTGAAAGCCCTCAAAATAAAATCCAAATCTGTTTTTTCTCCAAACACTCCCCCAAAAGTTGCCCCATTTTACCTTTCTACCCCAAGAAAATTTTTCTTCTCCAAACAATGACAAATTCGATCAACTTTTGAACCAGACTTCCACCACCTTCCCTTCTTCATCAAAAGAAAAAGGGAAAAAGCTTAAGCTCGTGAATAAAATAAAAGAGATTTTGGCTTAGGTTACTTGTTAGTTACCGATAACCAATTTACCATATCAACAAATAAAATGGAAACAATAGTAGAAAAATTAACTTCCAAAGATTTCTCTTCAGACCAGGAGGTACGCTGGTGTCCTGGCTGTGGAGACTATAGTATATTAAAGCAGGTACAAACCGTATTGCCGGATTTGGGGCGACCTAAAGAGGAGTTTGTGTTTATATCAGGTATTGGTTGTTCATCACGATTCCCTTATTATATGGATACGTTTGGCATGCATTCAATTCATGGCAGAGCAACCGCTATTGCTACAGGATTAAAAGCCACCAGGCCAGACCTGTCTGTTTGGGTAATAACCGGTGATGGAGATTCCATGAGTATTGGCGGAAACCATTTCATACATATGCTTAGGCGCAACCCTGATTTAAATGTGCTGTTATTTAATAACCAAATTTATGGTTTAACTAAGGGGCAATATTCTCCAACATCTGAACAAGGCAAAGTAACCAAATCAACTCCAATGGGCTCAGTTGATTATCCTTTTAACCCAATAGCTTTGTGTTTAGGTGCTGATGCTACCTTCGTTGCCAGAACAATGGATAGAGATCCAAAACACCAGCAGGCAATCATTAAAAGGGGGTATGAACACCGAGGAACATCGATGATTGAAATTTATCAGAATTGTAATGTATTTAATGATGGTGCTTTTGAAATTTATACTGAAAAAGGTACCAAAAAGCAACATACGTTAATAATGGAGCATGGAAAGCCTTTGGTGTTTGGCGAGAATGGAGAATTTGGAATTAAATTGGACGGATTTAAACCAGTGGTAGTTAATTTAACTGATACTTCCGTAAATGACCTTTGGATACATGATGAAAATGATTTGGTAAAGGCTACTATACTATCCCGCTTTTACGATGACCCCTCTGTGGAGAATGCTTTTCCAAGGCCAT
>RDYC01000253.1 GCA_004293295.1 Bacteroidota bacterium | reverse complement strand
TTTAAAAACATTTAAAAATGAAAAATGAGTAAGCAGAAAGTTTTAATTACAGGAGCAAGCACGGGATTTGGTAACATTACTGCCAAACTACTTGCCGAAAATGGGCATACAGTATATGCCACAATGAGAGATGTTAACGGCAAAAACAAGCCACATAAAGAAGCATTGCTTGACTGGGCTAAAGCAGAACAAGCAAATATAAAGGTGGTTGAGTTGGATGTTACCTCTGACCAAAGTGTTGAAAATGCGAAAGAGCAAATTCTTACCGACACCAACGGAAGCATGGATGTCATCATCAACAATGCAGGTATTTATGGTGGGGGCATTCAAGAAGCTTTTACCGTAAACGACCACAAAGCACTTTTTGAAGTAAATGTGTTTGGAACAGTAAGAATTAACAACGCATTCTTGCCTACGCTTCGAAAACAAAAAAGTGGCTTAATTATTCAGATTTCAAGTATATTGGGTAGAGTCATTATACCATTTGGAGGTGTGTACGATGCTACAAAATGGACGGTGGAAGCATTAAGCGAAAACCTCGCTTATGAGTTAAAACCTTTGGGAATTGATGTTGCAATTGTGCAACCAGGTCCTTTTTTGACTGACCTTGTAAATAAACTATACCAACCCGAAAATTTAAGTATAGTAAATGAGTATGGCAAATCGGCAGAGTACTTAAAACAATTTTCACAAAACTTTATAAATACGGTATCAGACCCGAACATACCTAACAAACCCGAGCAAGTAGCAGATGCTATTTTGAAGTTGGTAGAAACGCAAAATGGGACACGCCCACTTCGCACGGTGGTGGACAAACTGATGGGTGGTGTTACTGAAATAATTAATGACACATCCAGCAACGTACAGGCAGGTTTACTACAAAATTTTGGACTTAGCGAACTCAATAGTAACAACTCAGAAATAATTAACAATTAAAAAAATGGAAAAATTGTATGAAGCAGAAGTGACAACGTTAGCAGGTCGTAACGGTCACGCAAAATCATCGGATGGTTTATTGGATGTAGATATTAGAATTCCCAAAGAAATGGGCGGTGGCGGTGGCGCAACAAATCCCGAACAACTATTTGCAGCAGCTTGGTCGGCTTGTTTTGGAACAAGTGTAACAGTTGCTGCAGGAATCGAAAACGTTAAAATAGGAGATGTGTTGGTAACTGCTAAAATTGCCGTAATACATGATAGCGGTAATTTTAATCTTGGAGCCCATCTTTTGGTTAAAATAAATGGTGTTGACTACGACACTGCTAAAAAACTGGTAGAAGCCGCTAAATTGATTTGCTCTTATTCAAAAGCAACAAAAGGAAATATTGACGCTACTTACGAAGTCGCCTAGCAACTCATTAATCTTAATAAAACCAGTACAATCTTAAAAACAAAACAACTATAAAATTTAGTAAATATGGTAACTACTTTAAATTGGTTCGAAATCCCGGCAATAGATTTCGCAAGAGCAAAAGCTTTTTATGCAATAGTTTTAGATGCTCAAATTCATGACGACCCTAATAGGCAATATGCTTATTTACCGTCTGATCCCGAAAATGGCGGATTTGGAGGAGCAATTGGTTTTGGAGAAAACTTTGTTCCTGCAATGACTGGCACAACTATTTACCTCGATGGTGGAAATGATCTTTCAGTTCCATTAGGCAGAGTAGAAAGTGCCGGTGGAAAAGTTATTTTGCCGAAAACTGCTATTGGTGACAATGGCTTTATCGCACTTTTTATCGACACAGAAGGAAACAAGGTAGGGTTTCATTCAATGGGTTGATTAAATAGTAAAAACAACCCATGAGTGTTAAGTAACAAATAACTTGGAAATGTGCCACCAAAACGGTGGCACATTTGTTTTTTATACGCTCTCACCAACGCAAAAAAATCCAAAAGAGCCGCCAACGCAACACAAAAAGACGTTGCAAGCAATGAATAATTAAGCAGCGTTAGAGAGAATGCCTACCGCTAACACACATAACTATTGCACAACTTCAATCAAACCTGCTAAAAGCTGTTTTGAAGCAGAATAGCAAGTGTTTAGAATCGATTTAAGAGGGTTTCATTGTTGTGTTCAGTAATTTTAGGTAAAAAGCAGGATAGGTTAAAAGTGAGGTAATGACTTTTTATGTTACCCAATAAAAATGAAAACTGATTTGCTACTCATTATGTTAAGGTTGAAATGGGGTTATTGCTGTTTTTCTGTTAAACTTCATGAGTTTTTTTTTAGGTTGTAAGCCAACGCACTCATCATTACGTTTACATTCTTTTTCTAGCCTGCGACTGCTGCGTATAGCATTTACGTAGCCATAAAAGTATTGATTCTTTCGCTTTATTCAACTAGCTTTACCATGTGGTGTGTAGATGTGTTTTTTCACACGCTGCCGTTACTGGTAATTTTAAACCCAAGAATTGAGCTATTTTCTATAACATGGCTTTTTTGTACATTTGTTCCGATGCCAAAACATCTTAAGAATGAATTACACAATATCATTTCAGGAAAGAGCCAAGTTAGCTTTGGAGCTATTATCCAAGCAATCGCCAGTTACCTTGACAATGGCTCGCAATCAAGCTATGAGATTGAAAGCTCAAAGCAAATCCGACAACAAGAAACAAAGAAGTTAGAAAGTTTCGTATCGGAACGAAATCTTTGGATTAATGACATTGACTTCTCTCAGTATGTAAGTGAAGGTGCCGAACAAAGAGTCTATCTTAAGGACTCAGAACATGTTCTGAAGCTAAACGATGCCATTTATTATAGTTTTTGGACCGACTATTTTCATAATCTTCTACTTCACAACTTCTTTTTTCCAGATACAGCATACGAACTTATCGGCTTTACGAAAGAAAGTGGAAATCTTTACGCTGTAGTAAAACAGTCATTTGTGATAATAACTCAAGAAACAGACCTGAATAAAGTAAAGTCATTTCTTGAGGCAAACGGATTCATCAACAATCGAAATAACGACTATGTTAATCCTGACTTGGGAATTATATTAGAAGACTTGCATGACGAGAACGTACTAACAAAAAACGACATTCTGTATTTTATTGACACGGTCTTTTACACCACGAAAGAATTTTGGACTGAGAAGTAAAACTACTGCTAACACACGTAACTATTGCACAACTTCAACCAAAATTAATTCGTTACGAATGGGGCAACGGCTATTCTTCTATTAAAATTTGCGTTTTATGGTTACAGGTAATTACACGCATCATCAAGTATTGCTTAGCCTCTTTTAAAAAACCAAACCCTCCAAACTTAATCCATAGTCGTTTATTATACCCTTTACTAGTAACTCAAGCATCTCCCCATTAAAAATAATTCCCTCTACTGGATTAATCTTGCTGTATTACTTATGTTTGTTCCATGTTAGCATATTATCAAAAACACCCGCTTCGGTTTATCCTGCTTTGTGCCATTTTTGTACGGCTGATTTCTGCCGTGTTCTCCATTGGTTATGGGTTTCATGATGATCATTTTTTGGTGATAGAAGTATCTGAACAATGGACACAACACCTTAACCTGAGGGGTTGGTTGCCCTCGGCAGAAGTTACCACCCCAAGCGGACATAACTTTTTGTATCCCGGATTGCATTACGTACTGTTTTTGGTGTTAAATGCGTTGGGCATAGTTGACCCTGAAATAAAAATGCTGATTGTGCGAATTTTGCACGCCTTTTACAGCACACTTACAGTATACTTCTCTTTCCTGATTGTGGCCAAACTCAGTGGCCTTAAGGCAGCAAAAACAGTTGGTTTGGTATTGGCCTTTTTGTGGTGCCTGCCCATGCTTAGCGTAAGAAATTTGGTGGAAATGGCTTGCATGCCAACTTTGGTAATGGCAACGTGGTTAACCCTGAAAGCTGATGAAAAGGAACAAAATAACCTGATGTTTGCGGCAGGTTTAATTGCAGGTTTGGCTTTTTCTTTCCGTTTTCAAACCGTTACCTTTATTGGAGGGATGGTTGGCGCACTTTGGCTGCAACAAAAATGGCGCAAAGGATTTTTGTTGGGTGTTGGGGCCTTGGTTTCCATTACCATAGTGCAATGCAGTGTGGATTTACCGCTTTGGGGCAGGCCTTTTGCCGAGTTTCTGGAGTACTCCCTTTACAACCTCGACAATGCCACCAACTACATCAACGGCCCATGGTATAACTACCTGCTGTTAATGGCAGGCCTGTTAATACCACCGGTAAGTTTTATGATTTTTAGGGGGATGTTTGAATCCCGAAAAACATATTTGCTCGTGATACTTCCGGCATTGCTGTTTTTTATTTTTCACAGCAGTTACCCCAACAAACAGGAGCGTTTTATTTTACCCGTAATTCCATTTTTTGTAATGGCAGGTGTTGCCGGGTGGTATAAACTCACCGAGAACTCAGCATACTGGCTTAAGCATGAAAAACTACACCAAATCTTATGGAAAACTTTTTGGGTGCTTAACACCATTCTGTTGATTGTACTTACACCAAGCTCCACCAAAACCAGTCGGGTAAAGGCCATGGGCTACTTGTATAAAAAGGAGTGTAAAGGCGCATTTTTAATTGAAAACAGCAATACCGGCAAAGACATTGCCATGCCACAATTTTATTTGAACGCTTATAAGCCCTATTATCAAATTAACGCAGACCACCATGCCGAGGAAGTTCTCCAACGCATTGTTAACGATACCTTACCAAGGCCGGAATACGTAATTTTTGCAGAAGAAAAAAACCTTGAAAAAAGAGAACAGGCACTTAAGCAATTTATGCCCAATATTACTTTTGAGGCAGCCATCCCATCAAGTTACCTGGATAGGGTGATGAGTTGGTTAAATCCGGTAAATGTTAACCAAACATATTACATTTATAAAGTAAACAGCCCCGAAATTTTGGTTCCCGATACGGCTGTTGCCAACTAGCCAATTAAGGACGTTCCTGACACAACTCAATCAGCACCCCATTGGTTGATTTAGGATGCAAGAAAGCTATCAATTTGTTATCAGCACCCGGTTTAGGTTGCTCATGAATAAACTGAAAACCTTCCGCTTTTAAGCGTTCCATTTCCGCGTAAATATCCGTAACATCATAAGCAATATGGTGCATGCCCTCCCCTTTTTTTTCAATAAACTTGGCAATGGTGCTGTCAGGAGAAGTGGCCTCCAACAACTCTATCTTATTTGGCCCAACCTGGTAAAAAATGGTTTTCACCTGTTCGCTTTCCACCACCTCCGTTTTGTAAGGCGTTGAATGGTACAATTTGTTAAACAGCGGCACCGAAACTTCCGCATCCTTAATGGCAATGCCAATATGTTCAATTTTATTCATCAATGGTAGTTATTTACTTCGCTCAGCCTTTTCCCATTTTACACTTTGATTTCCCCGCACAAACCTCACAAACCCTGCAATCATACAATAGTTGGTTATTACAAAGTAATACGGAATAAAAAACAGTTTTATGCGAACTTGCTTTGCTTCAAATATTTTACCCAATAACACCAGCAGGTAAAAACATTGCTGCAATACCCAAAGTAAACTAAACCAACCACCTGCGTTCGCATGCAAGAGGTATCCGGTAGGTATTAAAAAAACCAGGGCTAAGGGTGCCAAACTCCAACGCATCACTTTATGCGAAACATAAATAAAGGTAAGCATGGGCTGGCGAAACACATTAAAAGCCTGAGGCAAACGAAACATGGCTTGCCAAGCTCCGGCTGCAATCCTGATTTTACGTTTGGTTTCTTCCACCACTGATGAACTGGCTGTTTCCTGTGCAAAAGCCTCAGGCTCATAAACCACTTTGTAGCCGTTTAATGCAATGCGCATACTGGCCACAAAATCATCCAATATGGTATCCTTTTCAAGCGGTGTAAAACAACTTTTCCTAAAAGCAATCAACTCCCCTGCTCCCCCGGCTACGGTGTGCAAGTCACTATCCTGCTTTTTCAACCACGACTCATACTTCCAATACACCCCCTCGCCTGCTGATGATGCCGCATTGTGGCTTGTGGTAATCACCCTTTTTTCTCCTGAAACAGCCCCAACCTGATCATCTGCAAAATGTTTCATCAAATGTTTAATAGCCATGCTATTTAAGGTAGTGTTGGCGTCACAAAATACCACAAATGGTGCTTGTGTGGAGGCAATGGCCCTGTTTTCTGCCGCTGCTTTCCCGTGTCGCTCAGGTTGGTGCAACAACCGAATGCCGGGATATTTCTCAACCAACTTATCGCTGCCGTCCGTGCTCCCATCAGTAATAAAGATAATTTCCAACTTTGATTTTGGATAAGACAATGCAAGGCAATCTTGTATTTTTTGTTGAATGATGTATGCTTCGTTGTAGCAAGGTACCACCAAAGCCACCGCAGGCTCAAAGTTTACATCTATATGATGCATGCCTACTTTTGACGAGCGCTTTAATGCTGCCAACACCCCTACGATAATGGCATAGCCAATGTAGGTGTAGAATAGTATGGCAAAACTTACTAAAAAAATAATGGCAACGGTACTCATTGTAATTGCAAATGTGGGTTATTATTACTGAATAATAAAATTTGGATGCAACTCCATTTTATCACTTATTTTTGATGCCTTAATATCAACATGGTTCATGACTAAACTTTCAGTAAATATTAACAAACTAGCCACGCTCAGAAACTCAAGGGGCGGTAATAATCCCGATGTGGTAAAAACAGCGTTGGCCATTGAACAGTTTGGTGCCGATGGCATTACCGTACACCCTCGCCCCGATGAAAGACATATTAGGTATAAGGATGTGTATGAACTGAAACAAGTGATTACCACAGAGTTTAACATTGAGGGAAACCCCATGGAACAAAAATTTATTGATTTGGTGCTTGCTGTTAAGCCAACCCAAGTTACCTTGGTGCCTGATGCACAGGGCCAACTTACCAGTGACCATGGCTGGGATACCTTAACCCATAAACATTATTTAATAGATACCATTGCATTGTTTAAATCGCATGGCATACGCACGAGCATTTTTATTGATGCGGACGTAAACATGATTGAAGGTGCGCTTGAAACAGGAACTGACCGCATTGAACTTTACACGGAAAGTTACGCCCACCATTTTAGCACCAATGCGGCACAGGCCATTGCCCCATTTATTGCAGCAGCCAACAAAGCATATGGAGTTGGGTTAGGCATTAATGCCGGGCATGATTTATCGCTAGAGAACCTTGCTTACTTTAAACAACACATCAACGGCCTGCTTGAGGTGAGTATAGGCCACGCACTAATTTGCGATGCCCTTACCTTAGGACTTGAAAATACGGTACAGCTTTATAAAAGACAATTGAAGTAACCGGTAACTAATTGCCCGATAATAAGTTCAGGAACTCCTCGGTATCGTAGTTAATGCTGCCTTGAATGTTCTTAACCAATTCACCCTTTTTATTAAAGATGAAGGTTGCCGGAATGCCATCCACATTAAACAACTGAGGCAAGTTGGCAGCCGGGTAATACATGGGAAAGGTGAACTTAGCAGACTTGTTGTAATTAAGTGCTTTGGTAAAATCATCGTCTAAACTTAACATCACAAAAGACACATTTTTACCTTCCAGTTTTTTGTACAAACTTTCAATAGAGGGCATTTCCCTTCTGCAAGGCCCACACCAAGTTGCCCATAAATTTACAAATACCATCTTGCCCTTAAAATCCTTGATATTAACAATTTTTCCGTTGGCATCTTTTACCTTAAAATCCGGTAAAGTTACTTTGGTTCCTTGTTTTACTGCTGCTGATTGGCTAGGCACTCCTGATGTATTTGCAGTACTTTGTACTAGTGAAAAACCAGCCACTGCTGCACCAATGCAGCCTATCAATATTGCCTTTTTAATTCCTGTCATAACGTTTGTTTATTTTATCTTATCAATAATCATTCCTAATAACAAGGACAATAGTTTTATGATAAGCAGACAGCAATATTAATAAATAATGCAAACAAATTAAAGGGGCCGTGCAATGGCATCACCACCGCGGGGTTTAATGGCTTTGGTTACTATTACTTATTGCAATACCACCTTTTGGGTATGTGCTTTATTGCCCAATGTGGTTCTTATTAAATAAATACCAGGCTTATGCTGTTTGTTGTAATTAACCCGAACACGCACGTTGCCTGCCAATACCCGTTCATTTTTAAGCCCTTCTACAAGTTGTCCGTTTAATGCATACAAACCAACACGCAATTCACTACTTTCTTTGGCATCCAGTTCCAAGTCGAAAAACGAGGTTTGAATGGTAGGAAAAACTTTGGCATCCAGTTGAGATACTTGCGACAATAACCCGGTGCTACCCGGTTTATTTAAAACTGTAGTAGCAGTATATACAAAATCCCCTTGTGCCGATTTGCTTTGGTTTCCGGCTACACCGGCTGCATACAACGTTATTTTGCCTTCATCGGCTGATGGAGCCTGCCAGTTAAACACCCACGATTTACTTCCTTCTCCTGTATTAGAAGTCTCCGTATGTGTGGCAAACTCGGATGCCATAACCCCTGAGTTTTGTGCAGCCTCAAGTTTTCCAACCGACAGAAATCCCCTACCCTCTTTGCGCGCAGCTAAGGCAAACCCAAATTTTGACCTACCCGGAAAAGAAGTGGTAACAGTAACCTCATAAACTTTCCCCGGCACGTATTCGGTAGGATTATCCTTGATGCTAATTTGTACGCTCCCATTGGTGTTGGAGTTTGCAGTGCCTCCATGGCACCCTGTACAGTTTCCCTCCCCGGGAGCGCCTGTCATATTTAATGCCCCTACGGACATAGATATCAAATCAGCCACGCTTAAAACGGCTATTCCGGCCAGTAGTAGGATTGCTTTTGTCTTCATCATAATGTTAGAATTAATTAGACAAAATTAACCCCTTACACAGGTTGAAACATGAAAGAAAAAAAGTTATTTATGGTACTTTTCACGGATTGACACCCTAAAATCACCCGGGGTTTGTCTGGTATGTTTCTTAAAAAACCTCCCAAAATAGGTAGGATCTTCAAAATTAAGCATAAAACTAATTTCTTTAACAGAATAACTGCCATGGTACAAAAGCCGTTTTGCCTCTAGTAAAATGCGGTGGTGAATATGCCAACTTGCTGTAAAGCCGGTAGCCTTTTTAACCGCATCATTTAAATATCCGGATGAAACGGAGAGCAAGCCAGCATACTCGCTCACCTCGCTGATTGTAAGGTAATTATTATCAACCAACGTTTTAAATTGCTGCACAATTGGGTTTGTGCCAATGGATTGCATTAAAGCGTCTCTATTCTCTTTATTCGCTAAAAACCAGCGATTACTTTGAATCAATATAATGTTGAGGTGCATTTTAATCAACTCCAACGACATTTGTGCAGGTTGCTGACACTCTTTAACCAAATATTGAACATGTTGTTTAATAATTCCCATTTCAGGCTCGGTGCAATTTACTACCGGACTTTTTAACTGGTTATTGTACAATGATATCCCTTTTAACACCGTTTTATCGGCATCGCTCACAAATAGCTCCTCAGGAAAAGTAATCACATAACC
>RDYC01000252.1 GCA_004293295.1 Bacteroidota bacterium | reverse complement strand
CAAACGGAAGTATTTCCAGAACCACATGCCTTTAACTACGGAGGCGAATTGGTAAAAATACCCGGCTTGCAAGGCGGTGGTAAAATGAGCAAAAGTGATGGCGATGGCAATGTGATTAACCTGGTGGATACCCCGGAAATCATTCGTAAAAAAATGAGCAAGGCCGTAACCGATACGGGACCAACCGAACCCAACACCCCGCCTACCACGCCCGTACAAAACTTGTTCGACATCATGAAACTCGTTTCAACCGAAGATACCCTCACCCACTTTATCCAAACGTATGCCAATTGCACCATCCGCTATGGCGACTTAAAAAAACAATTGGCAGAAGACATCATTACCTTCCTTACCCCTATTCGTGAACGTATTGAAGCCATTAAGGCAGACGATGAGTTGCTGGCCAAGGTAGCTAAACAAGGTGCCGAAAAAGCCCATGAAAGTGCGGCTAAAACCTTAGGTGAAGTGAGGCAAGCCGTTGGCTTTAAACGTTTCTATTAACTTGACTTCTTAAAATTTATAGTTACATTTGCCTGACCGTGAGAAAATTACTTCACATAGCTGTTGCTTTATTTTTATCCTGCTGCATTGTTTGGGGATATACAGGCATACATGTGTTTAAAATGGTTTGCTCCACAGAAAATGGCAAGGAAGTGGTGTCGTTTACCGATGTAAAAAACAGTTGTGAGCATCACCAACAACCACAGAAAAAAAGTTGCTGCAGCCATGAGCCATCTCAAGAACAAGCAGTGTCGAAAAGCTGCTGTGCATACAGTTACTTTTACCAGAATATTGAAGACGAATCAGTAACTACCCCGCAACAAAACAGCACCAACCATTACCAACAAATTATTGTATTAAATCGCATGGTTTGGGGAGGTTTGAACACAGCCATTACAACCACATTAAACCAAGTTGAACCTCCTGCTCCACCGCCTATTAAACACCAAAAACAGCGGTACTTAAGCGTGATACAAACGTATTTAATTTAGCATGAATAAATAATCAACTGCTGCTGATGCAGTCATTTTTTATTTATTCACCTTTATTAAATCCATTCAATGAAAATTTTCTTAACAATAATTACCTGCTGTTTCACGCTGCTTGTAAATGCACAAGTAAAAGGCGTGGTTAGCGATAAAAACGATGGCAAAGCCATTATAGGAGCCGGAGTGTACTGGCTACACGCACAAAAAGGCACCAGTACCGATGTGAATGGCATTTTTGAAATTGCCCTTCCGGCACGTTTGCCTGATACCCTCATCATCACCTACATTGGTTACCAAAACGACACCATTATGGGGTTAACCGGTAACAAAGAAGTGGTGATCCGGTTGCGGCCCTCAACCAATTTAAAAGAAGTTGAAATAAAAGAAGAAAAGGCAGCCATGAGCTTTACCATGATTGACCCTTTTAACAAACAAACCCTCGGCAAGGCCGAACTAAAAAAAGCCGCTTGTTGCAACTTAAGCGAAAGCTTTGAAGCCAATGCCACGGTTGATGTAAGCTACAGTGATGCGGTGAGTGGAAGCAAACAAATAAAAGTGCTTGGGCTTGATGGGGCTTACACGCAAATGCTCACCGAACAAATGCAAGGCCCAAGAGGATTAAGCACCAATTTTGGGCTAACGCATATACCCGGAACCTGGGTGGAGTCCATTAGCATTACCAAAGGAGTGGGCAGTATTGTAAATGGGTACGAAAGCATGAGCGGGCAAATTAATATTGAACTGGACAAGCCCGAAAAAGCCGACCGCTTGTTTATTAATGCCTATGCAGGGGATTTGGGCAGGCTTGAAACCAATGTGCATGTGGGGCATCGTTTTAATGAAAAATGGAGCACCTTACTGCTCACCCATGCCAGCACCTTTATTAAACGGAACGACATGAATAAGGATGGCTTTTTAGACATGCCCTTGGGTTACCAATACAACGTGATGAACCGCTGGAAATATGAAGACCCGGGCAAACTCATGGCCAGTTTTGGGGTAAATGCCTTGGTAGATGATAAAACCGGAGGGCAAACCCAATTTCGCAACAAGGCCGAAAACGATAGCCGACAAGTGTATGGGGTAAACATCAGCACCAAACACTTAGAAGCCTTTAGTAAAGTGGCCATAGGATTTAAATCACAACCTTATAAAAGCTTGGGGTTAATTACCACCGCAAAAGCTTACGAGCACGATGCTTTTTTTGGGTATAAAACATACCACGGCACCCAACAAACCTTGTATGCCAACTTAATTTACCAAAGCATGATTGTAAGCACCGAGCATAAGTTTAAGGCTGGAGCCAGCTTTATGCATGATGCTTATCGCGAGCATTACAACGACTCCGCTTTTAACCGCACCGAGCAAGTGCCCGGAGTATTTGTTGAATACCATTACGACTTATTGAATAAAATAAGCGTGTTAGTTGGAGCTCGAGCTGATTACCATAACTTGTTTGGGCCATTGTTTAACCCACGTTTGCATGTAAAGTACCAGTTGGCCAAACAAACCGCCTTGCGTTTAAGCGGTGGGCGCGGGCTGCGGGTGGCCAATGTGTTTATTGAAAATGCAGCCGCTATGGCCAGTAATCGGGAAGTGCGGGTGTTGGAAAAATTAAACCCCGAAGTGGCTTGGAACTATGGCACCTCCATCACCCATTTTGGTAAAATTGGCAACGGAAAAATTACGGTGATAGCCGACTATTACCGCACCGATTTTGAAAACCAAGTGGTGGCTGATATGGATGCCAACGCCCAACAATTGTTGTTTTATAACCTCAATGGACCATCTTACAGCAACAGCTTTCAAACGGAGTTTATTTATGAGCCCATAAAAAAATTAGAGTTTAGACTGGCCTATAAATACCAAGATGTAAAAACAACCTATCGTGAAGGGTTGCTTACCAAACCGTTGGTAGCCAAAGACCGGATATTGTTTAATGCAGCCTACGCCACTCGTTTTGATAAGTGGAAGTATGATGCCACCTTTAAGTGGTTTGGGGAACAGCGTTTGCCACAAACAACAACCAATCCGGGTCACCACCGCATGCCAGCCTACAGCCAACCTTATGTTACGGTTAATGCACAAATAACCCGTGCGTTTAAAAAATGGGAGTTGTATGTGGGTGCTGAAAACATTTTTAACTTTATGCAACACCACCAGATTATTAATTCGGAGAACCCATTTGGCAGCCACTTTGATGCCAGCATGATTTGGGGCCCGATTATGGGGAGGGTTCTTTATACAGGAATTCGGGTTACGATAAAGTAATCAATACTTCATCAACTTTACCGCACTTACCGTGCCCTTATCGTTCACTTTCACCAGGTAAACTCCTGCTGCAAAATCATCAGGAGCAAGTACCAGTTCATTTTTTACCAACGATTTTTTCACCACCTCGCCATGCATGTTCACTACCTCAACCTGCATTTCGTGTGCTTGGTTAAATTGCAACACCGCATTTCCTGTGCCATTGGCAAAAGCATAGGTATTGTTAATGTTGAAGGAAGGTTGTTGAACCACCGTATTGATACCGGTTGGAAACGAACCGAATTTGCGGGCATTAAACTCCTTGGCTAAAAACCACCTGTTTACCCCATTGTTTAATATGCTATCCGCATCATACATGAGCTTGGCTGCTTGCGGCATGGTAGTGGCCGGACTTAACTCAGGAATAATGGCCAATAACAACTTGATGCAAACATCTTCGCCCAACCCTTCAGTAATGTTATTCATGGCACTGCTCCATATTTCACTATCGCTGTATAGGTCGCCAATTTTATCTTGGTAGGTTTTGGTGGAAGCACCATTTCTGCCATTCCAAAACTCGTTAAAGCCATCCCAGCCAAACACCCTTTTCCAGTTAAACGGATTGATTCTTTTTGAATACGCACAACAAAACGCATCACAAATGCCTTCCTCCAAAGCCCGCCTTTCAACCAAGACAATGCCATCCGTGTTTAATCCAAAAATAATGGCATGTGTATATTCGTGCACAATTACATCCGCATCCTCGGCATCGGGCACCCCGCCTGTTCCAAAATTTAACGAGGTATCAGTATCAAACCTGAAAAAACTTTGGTCGCCTGTTCCTGAATGCGCATCAACCTTTAATTGAAATCCAACCAAATTAGCATAACCCAATGATTGCATGTACAATTGGGTGGCATAAATATGGTACAAGGCCATCACATCTTTAAATCCGGCCTGTTTGCGGGTAAACATAAAACTATCTGTTGTTGATTTGGCCGGACTTATGGCAGGATTGGCAATATCAACAATACGGGCGTACTTGTTTTCTAACACAAAGTTGCCATTGTTATAACGGGCTGGTAAAGTAACCAATTGGCGTTGGTTGTTAATTAACGCATAGTCGCTATCGTTAAAATGTTTGTAAGTGCCTCCTTGACCGTAAGTAACACCTGCGGTGGTTAAGGGGTCGGGATTAAACACCCTTGCCCTAATGGTGGTATCCGTAAAATACAAATTGGTTTCTTTGCTAAACACCGTTTCTCCTGATGGGGTGCTTAAGGTGAAAAAGCCATTGCTGCTTTTGGCCACTGTTTGCAATAAAGCTGTGCCGTTTACGGCCCAGTAACTGTTTTCCAATGGCAGCTTGCCAGAAACTGCAAACTCGCCCGCGTTGATTAAGGTATTGAAAGTATTTAACACCTGCCCCCTGTGGTTGGTATTTACCTTTAAAAAAGCCCCATAAATGGGTAAGCCTTGTAGGTGTTGTTGGTAATAATAATGATACCCTATTTTGCTGGTGGTTTTATTCACAAGCACCAATTCGGTATTCACCGCATCAGGATTCATGCTTGCAAATAAGTGCTCGTCTACTTTTTGGGCACTTGTAGCGAAATACCCAACAGCTTCTTTTTGCAACAATTCCTGCTCAACCTGATGCTGTGCAAACAAGGCATGCACACTTAGTATCCCACATATCAATGATAAAATTCTCATAGCTCACTTAAATTTTCAATCTCAAATAAACGTTTATTTTCAAGGTTATTCAACAACTCCATGCTTTTATTTTTTCTTACTTCATAGATACTAATAAATTGGTGTTGGTTGTATTGGTGGCTAATCATTTTCGCGTCAAATTGTTTATAGGCTTTGTACAACTCATTTTCGTGAACAAAATCACCAGTTACCTGATAACGCGCCATCACCACACACTCTTGCCTGTTGGCTGCCGCTAAAGCCATATTTGCCGCCTCTCCGTATGCATGTATCAACCCGGGAACACCCAATAGTTTGCCACCAAAGTACCTTACCACCACCACCAACGTATTGGTGAGTTGCTGTTGAACAATGCTGCGCAAAATGGGCTTTCCGGCTGAGTTGGCCGGCTCCCGATCATCGTTACTTTTTTGAATATCGCTGTTAAAACCTAACACATACGCATAACAAAAATGGGCTGCTGCATGGTGTGTTTTTTTTAATGCCGTAAGGTGTTGTTTTACCTCCTGCTCTGCCTGAATAGGGTAAGCCACGGCAATAAAGCGGCTTCCTTTATCCTTAAATTCTGCGGTACTGGTATCAGTCAGGGTGAGGTAAGTATCTTTGGTTAACATTACTGGTACAAAGATAAAATCACAATGGACACGATGGCCAAACTGAGCCCGATTACTTTTTTCACCGACAATTGTTCTTTAAAAAATACCCACCCCACCAATGCGGTACTCATTAAAATGGCAATATTGTTCATGGGCAAAGCAATGCTTGATTCCTGAAAACTTTGTAATGTTTTTAACAAAAAATACATGCTGAAATAATTAGGCACACCCAAGGCAACACCCCACAACCCAGATTTTAAACTTATTTTTATGCGGAGTATGGCCATTAAAAGGGCACCCAATACACAGGCCGTTAAAAACACCACACTTAATATGGAATTGGTATCGCCCGGAGGAATAAATTGTTTATTGATGATGGTTAACAAGGTATCAATACACCCGCTTCCGGCAAACACCAACAAAGGCAAATACCAATACGTTGCGGCATTGCCACCGGCCTGTATGCTGCTGATAAAATACACTGCAATTAAGGACAACAAAATCCCCATAGCCTTATAAAATCCTAAATCTTCATGGTGTACCATTACCGCAAACAATACCGGAATGGCCACCGACAATTTAGCGGCCACCATGCTAATAGATACGCCTACTTTTTGTGCTGTTTGTGCAATGCAGTAAAAAATGCTGATAAACAAAAAACCTAAAACCAATGTGTAAGGAAACCATGGCTCCAAGTAAAATGCAGTTGTTACAATGGGTTTATCCGACATGAGATTGCCCATAATAGAACAGGTAACATAATTTACCACAATAGCTTGCAACACGTCTACCTGAAACCGTTCGAACAACTTAAAGTAACTCACCACCAAAACCGAGGCGCAAACACTGAGTAATAAATATATCATGATGAATAGTAAATATGCAGTTGGTCCTGCGCCAACTTCACTGATTGAGCAATGGGATAATTAAAATCAGGTGCTTTAACCCCACCATGCAGCAATATTGGGGCGGTAAATACGTGTGCTTCATCCCAGCACTGTGCCTCAATAAATGTTTGCAACAACATGGTTCCACCTTCAACAATAACTGATTGTAACTCCAATTTGTACAAGTGTTCCAGTATTTGTGTAACAATTGCTTGTTGTGGGTTAAGGGTAATATAGGTTAACTGTGTAGGAGCATTTTCAGGAACTTGGTAGGAGAACACAATGGTGCGTTGGGTGCCATCAAATACATGGCTCTGTTTGGGTATTCGATTGGTTAAATCCAATACAATTCGCACCGGATTTCTCCCCTTCCATTTCCTAACATTTAATTGCGGGTTATCGTTGATTACCGTATTTGTTCCAACCATAATGGCATCTTCAGTTGCCCGGTATTGGTGTGTAAACAAGTGGGCCAATTCCCCGGTAATGATTTTTTTTTGCTTAAATGCTTCTTCCGTATATTGTGATTTATCAGGAGCTATAAATCCATCGCTGGTTTGTGCCCACTTCAACAAAATATATGGCCTATGCTTTTGATGAAACGTGATAAACCGTTTATTGAGTTGTTCGCATTGCGCCTGCAGGATGCCACACTCCACCTGTACCCCATGTTGTTGCAAATACGCAATGCCCCTTCCGGCCACAATAGGATTGGGATCAACCATGCCAACTACCACGTGTTTTACCCCCGATTGCACCAATAAATCGGCACAAGGAGGTGTTTTGCCATAATGGCTGCATGGTTCTAAGGTAACATAAACCGTGCTTGCTGCCAATAAACCCTTGTCCTTAACCTGATTGATGGCATTTACTTCTGCATGAGGCCCACCAAATTGCCGGTGGTAACCTTCGCCAATAATGCGTTGTTGATGAACCACCACCGCCCCAACAAGCGGGTTTGGCGAAACACTTCCTTTTCCCAAAACCGCCAAATCAAGCGCACGTTGCATGTAATCCTCATGATTCATCACGCTGCGAAAATAAGGTTTTTGTATCTTGCTGCCATGAATACCATACAAGCAAAGGAATATTTTAACGATTTTACCCAAAAATTAACCCCGTTGTATGATGCGGATGAAGCCAAAGCCATTGCGCAAATGGTGTGTACGGAATTGTTGCTGATAAAACCACACCAACTGCAAGTGTTGAATAAAACACTCACTGAAACCGAAGTACAGTTGTTTAATTCCATATTAACCAAATTATTAACCGGTGAACCCTTGCAATATGTGCTTGGGTACAGTTGGTTTTGCGGGCTAAAATTTATGGTGAACCAACAGGTATTAATTCCCAGGCCCGAAACCGAAGAGTTGGTTGAACGGGTATTGCAACACTACAAAAATATTCCTGCTGAAAAACTGGTGTTTATTGATTTGGGAACCGGAAGCGGCTGCATCCCCATCAGCATTAAAAAAAACATCCCACACGCTAAGGTAATAGGGATTGATATTAGTAAAGGAGCACTTGAAGTTGCCCAACAAAATGCCACTAGCAATAAGGTTGACGTGCAATTTGTGCAAGTTGATATGTTGGATTTGCCGCAATTGCAAACCTTTATTCAACAACAACTGCATCAAAATGAATGTGTGCTGGTGCTTATCAGCAATCCACCCTACATTAAACAAAGCGAATCGGCCTTAATGCACAACAATGTGTTACAATTTGAACCACACACGGCCCTGTTTGTGCCTGACGAGGATGGGCTAAAATTCTACAAAACCATTGCTCACCAGACTACTTACTTTGGCAAGGTTATTGACAGCGTGTGGCTTGAAATAAATCCACAGCTTGCAAATGAAACGGCACAAATTTTCGCTAGTGAAGCAGGTCTGTATATTATTAACATATTGAATGATTTGCAGGGTAAAAAAAGATTTGTTCAAATACTTAGAAAATACAATTTTGCAGACTTAAATTAAATATACGCTTAAATAATTTAACATTATGAAAAAACGATTACTGTCATTAATCCTACTTACCACTTCTTACTATGGTTTCGCCCAAGTGACTACGTCAGAAGTAAACACACCCAGTACATTTTACTCCCTGTATGACGATTTCCCGAACTTAAGACAAGGTTTCACCGAAATGAAAATGTGGATGCCTTCTATTACAGGCACCGGTGAGGGGGTTTGGTATGTTGCTTCATTCAAATCCTCTATCTGATGAAACCAGAATTCAAAATGTGGTACAAACAGGCAACTCTTACGAATTTACTATTGAGTTAAATGATGGAGACATGTGGATTCCTTACGAACGTAATGTTGTTTATTTTGACAACAACGGTAAAGATACCGCTTGGACAGTTGCTGAACACAACGGCACATCTTACGCATTAACTACTAAAATAACCAAAGTGTACAATTCAGCAGGTAAATTGACCTCTGCAACCTATTTTAATTATGATGCCGGTGATTGGAATGAGTTTCTAGAAAGAACCATTACCTACAATGGCAATCAACGAGTTACTGACAAATTCACCTCTGATTTTTCAGGCTCAACTGAGGATGTTTATAAATATGAATATACTTACGTGAACAACAAACTAGATAGCATGGTTTTTTTCGAAAACGGCCAATCTGGTTTTGAGCCTGTTACTACCCACAAAATCACCATTGGAAACGATGGCGGCATAAACCAAATAAAAACCTATAAAATACCTGATGGAGAAACCGAATTCGAAATGGCATACAGGGCCGTGTTTACCGGAGGAACAGCAGTTGGTTTAAAACAGGTTAACCAAAATCAAGTTGCCGTATTTCCTAACCCAGCCTCAACTAACCTTACCATTCAAGTAAAAGATGGAGGTGTTTATCAAGCCAATATTGTTGATTTACAAGGAAGAACATTACTAAGTTCAACAGTTACTGCTGAACAAGCAACACTTAATGTTACCGAGTTAAACAATGGCTTATACTTTTTAGTATTAACCGACTCATTTGGTAACAGCAGCCAAAACAGATTGGTAATTGCCAAATAAATCATTCCATTTCATAAATATCAACACAAAAGCAACCTAAATAGGTTGCTTTTGTGTTGAATGGAGGTTGTATTTCACCTTTTTTTTTGTTGATTTGTCGGATATAATAAACTGTAAATGAAAAAACTCTTTAGCACAACCCTTATTCTACTTATTGCCGTTGCTTTTGCACAAGCCCAATATCAATGGGTTGAGCAAACATCGCCAGATGGCAGGTTCACTTATAAAACGGTAAAAAACGACCCTTTAGGTGTACGCATCTATACCTTACCTAACGGGCTTACCGTAATGTTATCGGTAAATAAGGCTGAACCACGTATTCAAACGTACATCGCTACCAAGGCAGGTAGTAAAAACGATCCTTCTGATAATACCGGATTGGCTCACTATTTAGAGCACATGTTGTTTAAAGGTACCGATCAGTACGGCACCAAAGATTGGGCTAAAGAAAAAGAACAATTGGACAAGATTGATGTTCTGTATGAAAAGTACAACAAAACCACTGACGCGAATTTACGTAAAAGTATCTATCGCCAAATTGACTCTGTAAGCGGTGTGGCCAGTAAATACGCCATTGCCAATGAGTATGATAAAATGCTAAGCACCATTGGTGCGCAAGGAACAAATGCCTTTACCTCATTAGAACAAACTGTGTATGTAAATGATATTCCTCAAAATCAACTCAACACTTGGCTTAGTATTGAAGCTGAACGCTTTCGTGCCCCTGTGTTACGTTTGTTTCACACGGAGTTGGAAGCTGTGTATGAAGAAAAGAATATTGCTTTGGATAATGACGGCAGGAAGGTGTTTGAAGCTTTAATGACCAATTTGTTTACCAAACATGCCTATGGCACACAAACCACCATTGGAACAGTTGAGCATTTAAAAAACCCATCATTAATTAAAATACGTGACTACTACAACACGTATTATGTGCCAAACAACATGGCCATTATACTTGCCGGAGATTTGGACCCTGACCAAACCATTAATTGGATTGCGGAGAAATTTAGTTACATGAAACCCAAAGAGGTGCCGCCTTATCGCTTTGATCCGGAGCCTGTTCGCAGCGCGCCAACTGTTGTTAATGTGTATGGCCCTGATGCTGAAAATTTAATGATTGGATTTAGAACAGCCGGAGCCAATAGCAAAGATGCCCAATATGCCATTTTGTTCGACTATCTGTTGGCCAATTCAAAAGCAGGGTTAATAGACTTAAATTTGGTGAAACAACAAAAAGTATTGGCCGCATCATCTTCAATATGGATGAACAAGGACTATGGTATTCATTTTTTAACCGGAAAACCAAAACAAGGCCAATCGTTGGATGATGTGCGCAAATTGTTATTGGAACAAATTGAAAGTATTAAAGCCGGTAATTTTAAAGATGAGGACCTTAAGGCCATTATTAACAACTTTAAGGTTGATATTATTCGCAATAACGAAAGCAATGAAGGCCGCGCAAGTACCATGTTAGATGCTTTTATTGTTGATAAGCCTTGGACCGAACAAGCTGCATTATTGGATAATTTATCAAAAATTACCCGTGCTGAAATTATTGATTATGGCAAAAGAGCCTATGGCAACGATTATGTGGTGATTAATAAAAATATTGGTGAGGACAAAGGCACTGTTAAGATAGAAAAACCCCAAATTACTCCGGTTGAGGTAAATCGTGATGACATTAGCCCATTTGTTGAAAAAATTAACAACGCCAATACTCCACGCATCGCACCTAAGTTTCTTGATTTTAACAAAGATGTAACCAAGGGAATGGTTGGCAAAAAGCTTCCTATTTATTACATTAAAAATAACGACAATTCTTTGTTTAGCTTGTACTATGTGTTAGACATGGGCAAATTTCATAATATTAAACTGCCTATGGCTGTTCAATTGCTCCAGTATCTGGGAACAGAAAAATATACCAGTGAGCAAATCAGCAAAGAGTTTTTTAAACTGGCTTGCGATTTTAACGTAAATGCCGGTGATGAACAGGTGTATGTTTCGTTAAGCGGTTTAACAGAGAATTTTAATGCTGCATTAAATTTATTTGAGCACTTACTGGCCAATGCCAAACCTGACCAACAAGCATTGGATCAATTGATTGAGCGTACCCTTAAGCAACGTAAAGATGCCAAGTTGAGTAAACAGGCCATTTTTTGGAATGCATTGCGTAATTATGTTACTTATGGTAGAAACAATCCTACCACTTACAACATGAACGAAACACAACTTAAAGCATTAAAAGCGGATGAATTGGTGAACATTATAAAACAACTTACTTCTTACGAGCACAACATCTACTACTATGGTCCTCAAGAATTAAATGCAGTAACCGCTGTTTTAGAAAAAACACACAAAACACCTGCTAAATTACTTCCATATCCTAAGCCTGTAGAGTTTGTTAGGAACGAAACTTCAAGCAACAAAGTATACTTTGTTAATTACAAAATGGTGCAAGCAGAAGTACTTTGGTTAAATAAACAAACACAACCTTTTGATACAACCACCTATCCTATCATTACCATGTTTAATGAGTATTTTGGTGGCGGAATGTCATCTGTAGTATTTCAAACCATTAGAGAGAGCAAAGCGCTTGCCTACTCAACTTTCTCTCGCTACGCCATACCGCAAAAGAAAACAGACCCGTATTATATCATGGCCTATGTTGGTACCCAAGCTGATAAACTGCATGATGCAGTTCCTGCCATGTTAGATTTGCTTACTGTATTACCTAAATCGGAAGCCAGTTTTAATGCCGCAAAAGAAGCCGTTAAACAACAGATAGAAACGCAACGTACCAATAAGGAGGAGGTTTTCTTTGCATTAATGGGAGCCAAAAAACTGGGACTTCACCACAGTACCAGCAAAGATATTTATGAGAATATTGACCGGATTACTTTCAATGATATTGAAACTTATCACCGAGATAATTATTTAGATAAAAACTATTACTACGCCATAATGGGCAGCAAAGACAAAATTGATGTGGAGGGGTTGAAGAAGTATGGAGAAGTAATGGAGCTAACCTTGGAAGATATTTTCGGGTACTAGAGCCTGTGGCTTGTTAAACGAGCACTGCGAAACCATGCTGGTTTCGCAGTGCTCGTTTTTTTTCACACTTACGTTCTTATATTGCATTTAATAGCTGTTACTTAAATGAAACATGTATTGGGGTATTTAAATTTGTTGTTTCTGTTCTGCAATACGTTGGTTGCACAAACAACTGATACCACCACAAGTAAAAACTGGTGTTCCAAATACCATGTGTCGGTTAATAAATTACCCAAACGTTTGGTTCCGATTTTTACAGCCGATGCCAGGGCACACCGCCTGCAATTGCAAAAAAATACCGGAGGAACTGAGTTTTTTACAAGTATGGGCATGCAATTCCCATTGGTTAATGTAAATGCGTTGGGTAAAACGCTGCAATTTAGTGTAGCTTCAAGCGTGTATACCACATTAAAGCGTTATACCAAAAGGGGCGAAACGGTAAACGTTGATTACTTTGTTGACTTTTTTTTCGACCTTAAACTTACGGAGAACTGGTTATTAAGAAGCAGCTACGGACACACCAGCCAGCACTTAAGCGATGATGCAATAAATGCCGGCTTAACCCCTATTAATTATGTTAAGGATTATGTGCAGTTACATAGTGTTCATTACTTGTTAAATAACAGGCTTTTATTGTATGGTGGGTTCTACTATTTTCATAACTATAAAATAGGTGAAATGGGGGTGGCAAAAAACTTATCAGGAAACAGCATGTTGCATGCAGGCACTGAATTTACACTTTATTCGTTTAACCCTTCCAACGCCATTTATTTGGCGGCTGATGTAAAGTTAAGGGAAGAGTTTAAATTTGATAATACCCATTGTGTTCAAATAGGTTATAAATTGCACCAATCAAAACAAGAACATTTTAGATTGGCTTACCAGTATTTAGGCGGTTATGAGGAAAGGGGCCAATTTTATAAAAACCAAACTAACTTGCATACTTTGGGTGTATTTTTTGATTTTTAACGATGCGAATTAAACTTACAATATTGTTGTTATTGTTTACCTTGTTGGTTGCGGGGCAACAGGCTGATTCCACTCAAGGTAAAAGATGGTTGAATAAAAAAACCATAGTAACCACAGGAATTGTGTTGCAACAAATGGGTAGTTTATACATTGAGTACAAATGGTGGTGGGAAGGTAATTCACATCCATTTATTTGGCTTAATGATAGCGGATTTAACAATTACAGCTACGGTATGGATAAACTTGGGCATGCTTATACCTCTTACCTTTATTTTAATGTAATTAATGAAAGTATGAAATGGGCGGGATATAATGAAAAACAGCGATTGCTCTGGAGCATTATTCTTCCTACCTCGTGGGCGTTGAGTATCGAGTTGGGTGATGCTTTCTCTACTTGGGGGTTTTCGGTTCCCGATCTGTTATTTAATTTAGGAGGAATTGGATATGGTGTTTTACAACAAAGGGTTCCCTACATGAAAAACATCAACTTTAAATACAGTTATTTCCCTTCCAGAAAATACAAAGAAATGAATCCAAATAACTGGGCGCTTACTGAAGATTATGATGGCCATGCTTACTGGCTGAGTTTTGATTTACACCATATGTTGCCGGGAAAATTAGGCAAAAAGTGGCCGGCTTGGCTTAATATTGCAACAGGATATAGTGTAGATAATTATAGGTATAAAGCGGGTACTAAAATGCAACGGGAGTTTTTATTATCATTTGATATTAACCTTAATGGGATAAGGAGTAAATCTGCGGCACTCAACGCCACTAAATCTATTCTTAACCTCATACACCTTCCTTTACCCGGAATAAAACACTCCACAGATGGAAACACCCAACATAAACTGATTTTACTGAATTAATATCATGGAACTAAAAGATAAGGTTGCCGTAATTACAGGCGTGAGTAAAGGAATAGGCTATCATACGGCCAAACAACTGCTTGAGTGTGGGTGTTTGGTGTTTGGTTTAGGCCGTACTCCAAACGATATTGAACACCCCAACTATCACTTCATTTCGTGTGATGTACAGATATTTACTCAGGTTGAACAAGCGTTTGCACACCTGTTAAAACAAACCGAAAACCAACTGCATGTGCTTATAAACAATGCCGGTTTGGGCTATTTTGGTTTTCTTGAGGACATGCCTTTATCGCAATGGGATGAGATGCAACAGACCAATGTTAACGGGGTGTTTTATTGTTGTAAACAAGCACTTCCGGTAATGAAGCTACAACAAGCAGGGCATATCATTAATATTGCTTCAACAGCAGCACTTGAAGGCATGCCTCAGGTGGCGGGTTATTGCGCAAGCAAATGGGCCGTGAAAGGTTTAAGCGAAAGCTTGTTTAGAGAAGTACGTGATTTTGGCATTAAGGTTACCTGTATTTATCCCGGAAGTGTAAAAACGGATTTTTTCAGGAACAGTCCGGATATCAAACCACATGATTACATGTTAATGCCGGATGACGTAGCCCGCAACATCGTGTATGCTTTACAAATGCCTAAAAACTTTCACACGGTTAACTTGGAAATAAGGCCATTGCAACCAAAAGGCCCCAAAAACAAATGATTGTTTGCGAATAAATTTAACGGGGCAACAGTTTGCTGAATTTGTACCCAAACAAGATTATTATTGCTTTAGGGAATGTAAGTATTGTTAGGCGTGGGCAACCAATGAGCCATAACTACCATTTGATTACATTGGCAGCAGATAGGTTTGAGGAATACTGCCCTGCCTTGAATCCATTGCCTGACGGCTCGCACACGACAAAATCCATTTCAAAAACCTGAATATCGCTTTTGTTGCTTTTTTTCCAACTTTCAACAGCTACATTCATATGCGATGCATTAGGATACATTAAGCCAATGCTTTGTAAGTTGGCCACTTCGCGCACCAAATATGCAAACAACATGGAACGGTCCTCACAATCAGTAAAATCATTAGCCAATGATTCTTCGGGGAAAGAAAACTTCTCATGCCCAATTACATCAATATCTTTTGCATAGCTTAAACTTTGCACAAAAGCCAATAAAAAGTCTACTGTTTTTTCTTTTGATAAATATGAAGTGGCTTCTTTTAACTGGTTGATGAGTGTGTGTTCACCCCTTTCTGATAATCCATAGTTTAAATAAACCTTACTCAGCTCAATATCCGGTAAATCTTTATAATAGCCTACCAAATGCTGGTTATAAGTTGTGGTAAAAAAATATACATTGCCTTCGTATTCAAACGGTATTGTTTTATGTACCATTTTTTTGGGCAACGATGGCGGAATTAACCTGTTAAGTCGGATGCTTTTGGCCGATTGATTAAACAGCCTAGCAACAGAACGCTCTTCACCGGGTGTTTTAAGTTGATTAAAACTTAAATCGTAATACTTTTTATTGTTTTGGGTTACAAACAGGATGTTTTTGATAGAGAAATCGGTATTACCATATAGCGTAACACCCGTATTACCCACGCCTAATAACACATCATATCCTTTAATGCTTAATACAGCATAAGTAAATAATTGTTCAACGTTTGCATCTTCGTCTTTATTTAACTCGCGAGCGGCTTTTTTTACCATAAAAAGATAGCCCACATCATCCAACTTAAGTTGATTGGCAAAACTTTGTGCTTGCTCCGCAAACAACTGCAAATCGCTGTCGTTTAACAATTGTGTTGATTTTTCTTCAACAGAAAGATCACTTAACAAATATTCACGTTGGGTGTAAAAATCTCCTGATAAATTAAACTGTAACAGTTGACCGTAAAAATTAAGGGTTAATTTTCTCCAACCACTTTCGCCATATGCTACTGTAACGGTGCTTACCATTAACCAGCATACCAGCATTTTTTTAGCCAATGTGTACATTTTTATAGTCATTGTAAAATATTATTTATCAGTCATATACAATTATGTTTACATTTAAAATGCAATTACGTAACAATTACATAACACAAATGTACCTAAAAAAGTATCATCATTTAGTCAATAAAATGATGACTGACAGTCAATAAATACAACTACTTGTAAATCAAGTTAATAATTTATCAATCTTCGGATAAAAAGGAAATATGATGAATACCGGGAGTGTAACTTTTGGCAATTAATCCCCTGAGGCTGTGGTAGTGGTGTTCGTTTCCTACAAAATCAATGGCGCTGCAATCAACCAACAAAATACGCAGGTGGCTATTGGCATGCAAATATTGCAAGTAGGCATCGCTAAGTTGCTGTAAATAATCGTCTGAAATCTGTTGTTCATAGCTTCTGCCGCGGTTTAAGATATTCCACTGCAATTTGTGTATAGGGTTATGCAAATAAACCAAAAGGTCGGGTTGGCGCAGTTGCAGGTTAATTATTTCAAACAACTTCAGGTACAAATCATATTCATCGTCATCCAGGTTAATTTTGGAGAACAATAAACATTTGGCAAAAACATAATCGCTTACAATGCTTGAACGAAACAAGTCACGCTCCAATAACTGCCTCTTTAATTGATTGAAACGGGCTGCCAAAAAACTCATTTCCAATGGGAATGCATAACGTTGGGCATCCTGATAAAATTTAGGCAGAAAAGAATTGTCTTCAAACTCCTCCAAAATGAGTTTTGCACCAAAATCATGGCTTAACTTATTTGCCAAAGAGGTTTTACCAGCACCGATATTACCCTCTACTACAATAAATTCATGCGCTGGTTTAGTTATCATATCAAACAAAAATGCAGTAAAGTAATACCAGTTTAACTACAATTTTTCCACTATGCCATCATCTTCACATTTATCAAGCAATTCAACCATACTCAATTGCAATGTTGGGTGTGTAAAATAAGGGGCTATTTCTACTAAAGGTATCAGGGTAAATCTGCGTTGATGCAATAATGGGTGAGGCACTTGTAAATCAACCTCATCAACAACCAAGTTGTCGTAAAAAAGCATATCAATATCAATGGTTCGTGGTGCCCATTTAAATTGCCTTACGCGCCCCATGCCGGTTTCAATAACTAAAATCTGTTTCAATATTTCCAAAGGAGCCAGGGCCGTTTCAACAACCAATACCTGATTTAAAAAATCTTGTTGATGGGTATTGCCCCATGGTGCAGTTTTATACAAGGATGAACGCGTGATAATGGGGCCAATATATACTTGTATGTGTTGGGCTGCCGTGTTAAGCATTTCAATGCCTGGGCCTTGGTTGCTTCCTGTAAGCAGGTATACTTTAGGCATTGGCTTTTAATACAAATTGTACGGTAGCGCGTGTGCGTTGCTCAAGCAGTATTGGCTTACCTACGGTAAATTCTTTAATGGCCTCTTCGGTATAGTTCATGATGGTGAGCAATTCAACGTGCTCATTAGCGCGAACATTATAATGTATGCTTAATTCGCTTTTTAGCTTATCTAAATCCTCCCCTTTATTATCTACACAAACACTAAAACTAATGGCCGAGTTTTGCATTAAATTAATGTTTACATTGTGGAGGGCAAATATTTTGAAAATATTAACCAAGTTGTCTTCAACAATAAAGCTAAAATCCTTACTGGATATAGATATTAATGTTTGATTACCTTTGGAAATAAATGATGGAATGTGCTGTTCATGTGCGTGATTACTAACAACGGTACCTTTTGCCTCAGGATTTAAAAAGGACTTCACATACAACATGATATTTTTGCCTTTAAGCGGCTGAATGGTTTGGGGT